>JBGTII010000001.1:0-5462 GCA_041745735.1 Pyrinomonadaceae bacterium
ACCACCGGCGACCCGCCATCAGACGCCCCGTGATATCGTCAACACTGATCACCTCGCCGTCCTGGACGACGTACTGGTGATCGAGCTTGTAGAGGGTGTGTGCCTTGAGAGCCTGTTCGACGCAATGCAGAATGTCCATGCTGCCCGGATCATAGAGATTCGAGACGCCGAGAAGTTTCTCGGCCTTGGTGACACCGGCCTCGGTCAGAACGGACGAGTGATTTTTCTCATCGAGCAGGTAATCACCAGTCGTGACCTTGGTCTCCTCGTCCTTATGGCCGAGCTCGAGCTGCGGGATGATCTGGTTGGCGGTGTAGTATTTGTCGGTCGCCTCGTCCGTCGCACCTGAGATGATGAGCGGCGTGCGGGCTTCGTCAATGAGGATCGAATCGACTTCGTCGATGATCGCGAAATAGTGGTCAGGCTGGACGAGCGACTCAACGTCAAACTTCATATTATCCCGCAGATAATCAAAGCCAAATTCGTTGTTCGTGCCGTACGTGATCGAACAAGCGTAGGCGTCTTTGCGTTCGACGTCGTCCATATCGTTTTGGATACAGCCGACGGTCAGGCCGAGAAATGTGTGAATTTTGCCCATCCACTCGGCATCGCGCGACGCGAGATAATCGTTGACGGTCACGACATGGACGCCGCGGCCGGTCAGGCCGTTAAGGTACGACGGCAAGGTTGCGACCAGCGTTTTACCTTCACCTGTGCGCATCTCGGCGATGCGGCCCTGGTGCAAAGCGACGCCGCCGATCATCTGCACGTCAAAGTGACGCATGCCCGTGACGCGACGCGAGCCTTCGCGAACGGTCGCAAAAGCCTCGGGCAGTATTTCCGCAAGCACCGCCTGCTCGGCCTTTCGACGATCTTCTTTATCCTCAATGCCCTCGAGAGCATTGGCGATCATCTCTTTGAATTTAGGCGTCTGTGCCTGTAATTCGGCGTCAGAGAGCTTTTCCATCGCCGGTTCCCAAGCATTGATCTGAGCGACGATCGGCTGGACGTTCTTTAAAAATACGTCGCTCGACGAGCCAAAAATTTTCTTAACTAATTTATCTGCAAAACTATTAACAGCCATGATTTTTCCTTGTTTGGAGTGCAAGCTTTAGCTTGTATGGTATTCAAAAGACAAGCTAAAGCTTGCACTCTGAACGGGAATGGCGAGTAAAAATGGAAAGGTTGAAATGTCGATCCGCTCGCCGCTACTTTGCGTCTGATGCAAGCAGCGGGTCCAGCGAACCGCGGGGAAGTTGGGTGCTGACGACGACCTGTCCGTTCTCTGCACGAAAGGCCGTGTTTGCGATGATCTGTTTGCGGAGTTTGTCGTTGTCCTTTGCCGCGTAGAGTGCGAGGACGCTCTCAAGCTCGCGGATCAGGTCGAGTGCCCGCTGCGGCGTTTGTTTTTTGACGGTGACGTTAACCGCGAAGGTTTTGGCGTCAAGCTCGAAATGGAACCGCGAATCTGTCGCTTCAAGACCTTTGAACTCAGTACTCGGGAGACAATCGCCGAGCGAATAGCCATATTCCATGCCCCGGCTGAAATAGTCGAGTGCGAGCCGCGAGTTGTCGTTGGTGCTCTCAAATTTTACCGGAGTATAACGTCCCGCAAGATTGCTCGAAACACAGGGCAACAACGCCGTTTTTGCGACACTAAAAGTATCCTTGTTTAGATCAAATTTGCCTCTATTTTTGAGGCGGCCGAGGCTTGAGAGGAAATATTCGACATCTTCGAGATAAATCTTGACCGACTCGGTTACCGGCGAACGCTCGTCATCCGGTTTGTTGTCGAGATCGTCAATCATCTCGATCTCGTCACGAAGGTCAAATTGCTTTGCCGTCGCCGCATTGGCCAAAACCTGCGGCGTCGCGCCAGCCAACACCAAGCCGAAATACACGCCGAGTGTCGCTAAAAGCAGGATCGAATTTTGGTTTTTACGCGCAGTCAATCTTATTTTTGTGCCGTATTATCGTTGGGCTTCATGATCGCATTTCCGTTCGGCTGCGGCTGGGCCTTTTTGGCCTGAGCTTCTTTTAGTTTTCGCGTGATCATTTCCTGGGCGATCGGTTTCGGTATTTCAAAATTCAGAATAAAATTCTTGCCGTCCGACGTAGCTTTAGCGCCATCGAGCAGCGTTCGCTCGTCGCTAGGGTTATTAGCCGTCGCTTTGCCGATCAAGATATACCCGCCGAGGCCGCTTGAGACAACAGACGCCCGCTCAGCCGTTTTCTGAGGCGATGTTATCATCACCGAGATCTTTTCATTATCCTGTATAACAACGACATTTAATTTGTCGACCGAAAGACTGTGTAGATACGACAGATAGCCACTATCTCCGACGGCGGCCAAAGCGGCCTTAGCAACCTCGATCATTTTGGGGTCACCTTTTTCCTTAGTCTTGTCAAACTTAGATTTGGCTGCGTCGAGCTTGCCGTCTTTTGTAAGCACAGCATTAAGAACCATCGTGAAATCTTGATTTAAGTCGATCTGTTTTGCCGCCCATTTTGTCGCGACGTCGTCCGCGAAATCCGTCAGCGGTTTTTTGTTGATCTCCACCGCAGTGACTGCATCGCTCGACATCGGCGTGCCTTCGGGCGTCGGCTTTGGCTGGCTTTCCGAGTCATTTGCAGGCGGTTTCCCGCGTCCGTTTCGCCGGCCGGTAACGGGTTTGTCGTTCGAAGCGGTCGTGGCGCCGTTATTAAATGAGGTCGGCAGGTCGCCGTCGAACACATCATTATTCGGCTTAGGAATGTTCGGCTTTGTGTCGAGCAAACTGTTGCCGCTGGTCGTTGGCGGTGTGTAAGGTATGCCCGGCGGGAAACCGCTGTTGTTAAACATCGGGTCATTTGCCTGCTGCTGGATCATGGCAAATTCTTCGGGGTTTGCGATCTGAAAATAACCCTCAGGATACGAGAGCGGCGGAGCAGTGCCGCTGACATCTACAAAAGTGATATCGGCGTCACCGAGCTCGGTCTTTTCGTAAACAGCGTCAACGTAATCGCGGTCGGTACCAAATATCATCGCTCCGACATACACGACATCGAGAGCCTCACAAACCCGTCCGACCAACGGGCTATCACAGCCCTTCATCGTCAGCAGCGAGGTTTGAGCAAAGACCAACAGGGCGAGCATATTGCCGACCGCAGCCATGCCGAGGATCTTGTAAATGCGCGGGCCAAACTCCCAAGTTTTGATCTCGTACGTATGAAACAGATCGCCCTCGCTCGTCGGGGCGGCAACTGGCTCTGTATCGTATAATGACTGCTCGAACATAAGGCTTAAGTATAAATATCGCGTTGGTCTCAATTAGCTAGCTGCCGATTTAGACGCCCGCACCCTGCAAAATGTTGCAAGGCAATTGCGTATATTACCATTTTCACACGGCGATGGGAAGATTAGACTTATCCCCCGCAAACCTCTAAGATTGGGCACATGGCCCGCTCAGGTGACCGAAACCGCTCTGCAAATAAACGCAGGCGACACTCCGGTGAACGAAAAGATAAACGCTTTATTGCACGCGAAAGTTCCGCTCCGCGCGACCGTGTAGTGCAAACCCCGCGACAGCTAAAAGCGATCGAACGCCTGCTGTCAGGCATCGGCGTGCCCGAACAAAAGCCTTTCAAACCCGACGCTTTCCAGCTCGAAGCCCTCGCCGCGATCGAGACCGAAGATGTGCTCGTCACTGCACCAACCGGCAGCGGCAAAACATGGATCGCCCGCGAAGAGATCCGCCGTTTGCTAGCCGTGGGCAAACGCATCTGGTACACAACGCCGTTAAAAGCCCTCACAAACTCAAAATACACCGAGTTTTCGCTTGAATTCGGAGCTGAAAATGTCGGCATCCTGACAGGCGACCGCAAGGAAAATTCCGGTGCTCCGCTGATAGTTGGGACTACCGAGATCTACCGTAATCAACTATTTGACGCTCTCCGCGAGGGCGATCAGGTCGAGACAGATTTTGTGATCTTTGACGAGGCCCATTATCTCTCTGACGAGGACCGCGGCCACGTCTGGGAAGAGGCGATCATTTTGTCGCCGATGCGTATCAGGATGCTGCTGCTCTCGGCAACCGTCGGCCGTGCTGAGGAATTTGCGGCGTGGATCGGTGAGGTTCGGGGGACGAGAGTAAGAGTTGTCAAAGCCGGCCCGCGTCCCGTCGAGTTGCGGGCGGCGTATTTGTCGCACGACATGCAGCTATTTCCGCTATTGGGCGACGACGGCACGTATAATCGCGATCTCGATCAATTTGCCCGCCAGCGGCAAATTCCCGGCGGATTCCGCCGCCGCCGAAAGTAAGAAATTATCCACAGATGCACTCAGATAAACACCGATAAAGAATTAATTCCTTATCGGTGTTCATCTGTGTTTATCCGTGGATAAATATCCTGATTTCTTTGGTTCTATTTAATACTCGCGACCAAAATATCAATATCAGCCTGTGGAACAAGCAGGTCGAGCGTTACTTCGTTTGCACGGTTCGCGATCTTAGCGTTTTTGATCATTCGCGAATAGACCTGCTGGTCGGTGCGTTTTGAGCCGCCGAGAAACGCTCCGCCGAGCATCTTTAGGCCGTCGAGCATCTCTTTTAGGCTCCCTGCCTGATCTGCCTTTGCGGTGCGGGCCATCACTTGCAGGTTTGTGCCGGCGGCCGCAACATCTAACGAACCCGCCATCAGTTGAATCGAATTGATGTTATTGCCGATCTCGTCATTGTCGAGCGGCAGCAATGCTGACATTCCGCCGGGGATGCGGGTTGCAAAACTCATTACCACCGACTCTTTTTGCGAGAGCAGCGAGGTCAGATCTGCCGAAGCATGAGTTTTGCCTTCGAGTGTTTCACGCACACGTGGCAAGGTGCCGATCGCGAGCGTATTGGCGTCGATGGAGGTCACGGCGATCTCTTTTGAGAGGCCTTTCAGAGCGTCGTCGATCATACCGCCGAGCTTTGAGGTCGCTGCTTTCGGAGCGGTTTTCTGTACGACATCTTTTAGGGCAAATACATACACGGTCCGCTCGCCGATCTTTTCTTCGCGATAGGTGCCTTTTGACGCAAGTTTTGCGACCGCGACAAGGGCTCCGGCGTTGATGTCACCGCCAGCGATTAGAATGGGTTCGTAATCAGTTTCTTTGAACGATATCTTTTTGAATGAAACACCGACGGCAACCTGATCAAATTTACGCAGGTCGATGCCCGTGCGGTTTTCCATCTCGGCTATCTTTGCCATTATCTCGCCGAGCATCGGTTGATTGGCCGACAAAACACGCGGTAGGGCTTCATCAAGAAAGCGTTTTGCATCAAAAACAGCAACACCGTCCGAAGCCGGCAGCAGCGTCACAAGACGGCTGGCCTGACGCTTTTTAACCTTATTTTTACGGGTGTCAACAGCGGCAAATGCTAGTGTGTTTACCAGCAAAACTGCGACAACGGCGGCGGCGATAGATCTGATCTTCATTTATT
>JBGTII010000002.1:0-10171 GCA_041745735.1 Pyrinomonadaceae bacterium
GTGAGCTTTGCGGCGATCGCGATGAGCAGCTTGTCGCCGACCGCGTGGCCGAGACTGTCGTTGATGACCTTAAAACGGTCGAGATCGAGAAACAGCACGGCAAATTTTGCGTAATCATTACCATCGGCACGCTCGACCGCCTGTTTGAGATGGTTCATGAACGAGACGCGGTTTGGCAGATCGGTCAGCGTATCGTGCAGGGCGTAATAACGAAGCTTTTCTTCGGCGCGGCTTCGCTCAGTGATATCGCGGAAACTCGCGACGCGGCCGATAGGTTTGCCCTCAAGAAACTGCGGCTGCGAATAACGCTCGATCAGACGGCCGTCGGTCAGCTCGAGGATCTCCGTGATCGTCTCGTTGGGCGTATCGTAGGTATCTTTTAGCCGTTGCAAAAATTCGTCGCGGTTCACCAGTTTGCCTGCGACGTGCCTGACAAGTGCCGCACCGTCCTTGCTCTCGATGACCGCCGGATCGACTTCCCACATCTCCATGAATTTCTTGTTGCATGTGACGATCTGGCGGTCGAGACTCATGACGACAATGCCGTCAGCGGTGGATTCGAATGTGGTGGTGAAAAGCGAGAGCGTTTCGTGAAGCGATTTTTCGGCACGGCGGCGTTCGCTGATGTCGCGGGCGATGCCCTGGACGCCGACGGGCATACCGTCATTGACGATCAGCCTGGTGCTCAGATCGAGCGGCACTCGACTGCCGTCTTTGGCGATGATCTCGAGCTCGTAAGTCGTCGGACGTTCGTCCTCGATCTTGCGGGCGGTCATTGTGCGTGCGCCTTCGAGATATTCGGGAGCGACGACACTTGCGATGTTCATCTGCAGAGCTTCGTCGCGGCTATAGCCGGTGATGATCTCGCCGGCACGGTTGAGCGACGTAAAGTTGCCATTCAGATCATGCGTGTAGATGAGGTCGTTGGCGTTTTCAAACAGGTCTTTGTACCGCTCTTCGTTCTTGCGGCTCGCTTCTTCGGCCAATTTACGTGCGGTAATATCGCGGGCGATGCCTTGCACGGCGATGGCCTCGCCATCTTTAGTGATAGTGCTGCTGTTGACCTCTAGCGTTACGCGGGTGCCGTCTTTGCGGATGCAATCGACTTCATAGACCGTCTGGCCGGCGTCGCCTTTGATCTTTTTGAGCAGATTTTGCTTGACGAGCTCCATGTGCTCGGGAGCGATGATCTGGCTCATGTTCAGCGACAGGGCTTCATCTTGGGTGTAACCAAATATACGCTCGGTCGCGTGGTTGATCGAGATATAGTTGCCCTCAAGGTCGTGGACGTAAATTATGTCGTTGGCGTTCTCAAACAGCTTTCGGTATCGAGCCTCACTTTCCTGCAGAGCGTCGCTCGTCCGTTTGCGGTCAGTAATGTCTTGCCACATCACCATCCCGGCAAAGATCTCGTCTTTTTCGTTGCGGACGGGCAGGATGCTGACCTGAAACGCGCCTTCCTCGTTGTCCATATCGAGAACGACGTTCTCACCTTTGAGGGCCCGTTCGTAATAGCCGGACCATTCCTCCGCCATTTCAGGCGGGAAGACCTCGGACAAGGTGCGGTTCTCAAACATCTCAGTTGACCAGTTATGATGTTTGAGCTGTTCGCCGTCGGCGAGTGTGTACCGGTAATCGTGGTCAAAGAGCAGAACCGCCGTTTTGGGAATAGTACGGGCGAGCGTGCGATATAGGTTTTCGCGTTTTTCCAGCTCTTGCTGAGCGAGCTTGCGCTCCGTGACATCGAGTATCACGCCTTGCCAGCAGATCCGCTCACCGTCCTTGCCCTTTACAAAACAACTGCGGTCGCGAACCCAGATCATGTCGCCATTCTTACAAATGACGCGATATTCAAAATCAATGCTCTCGCCCTTTTTCATCGCGGCCCGCGTCGAACCCAAAACATGCTCGCGGTCGTCGGGATGTATGACGCGGTCCCAAATATCGCTATCCGTCAGCCACATCTCCATCGGGTACCCAAATCTCTCAAACGTCGGACTGATATAGATCGGCAGGTGAGGCTGAACCGGCTCGACGGCGTAGAACATCACCGGCAGATGCTCAATGAAGCTGCGAAAGGTGCTATCGCGGGCCGGCGAATTTGCCGGATCGATCTTTGAATTGGAGAGTTTCTTTGCCATTTCGGGCGATCATTAACAGATCATTGCGACGATCACCGCGCAACGTGTGCTATCTGATCAGGCTACTGTAAAATGCTCTAAATAAAGAGTTTGGAGCGGGTACGATTTTGAGTCTTGTGGACGGGACTGCCTGGAAAATACGTTAAATCAGGTTTAACGCACTTTCATAATACCATTTATTACGTCGTTCTGACCACATTTTTTTCAGGCAGCGGCGAATTGTTTATCACTCCCGAAAAGCGTTAAACTAATCGCGTTTCTCACGCCAAAAATTATGAAAAAGATATCCGCATTTTGCCTATTGCTCACATTCGCCGTCACGACATTTTCACAGACGAAGCCCGCCGGTGGCGATCCGGCCATTTGGACAAAAGCGCTCAAGATCCATAAGAAGGCGATCATCATCGACGGCCATAATGACATCACCGGGCCGATGGTCGATATGGATTTTAACCTCGGCGATAGCTCGCTCGGCAAGCTGCAAACCGGCGGTGATCCGATGCACACCGATCTTGCTCGATTGAAGAAAAGCGGTATTACGGGCGAATTCATGTCGATCTACGTATCGGGATCGACGCTAAAGACCGGCGGATCGATGCGGCGGGCGATGGATCTGATCGACGCGACCAACCGCGAGGCCGAACGCCACGACGACCTCGTCCCTTGCACCACGGCAAACGAGATCCGCCAAGCGAAAAAACGTAACCAAATATGCCTGCTGATGGGCATCGAGGGCGGCTATGCGATCGAGAATTCGCTGTATGCCCTGCGAAATTTCTATCGTCTCGGCGTCCGCTATATGACGCTGACGCATAACGTTGCCCACGACTGGGCGGACGCTCACCGCGACATCAAACACAACGGCCTAACGGATTTTGGCAAAGAGGTCGTGCTCGAAATGAACCGTTTGGGGATGTTCATCGACATTTCGCACGTCTCCGAAAAAGTGATGCATGACGTGCTCGATATCACCAAGGCCCCGCTGATCGCGTCGCATTCGGGCGTTCGCGGCGTCAACGACCACACCCGCAACGTTTCCGACGCCGTTCTCAAACGCCTGCCGCAGAACGGCGGCGTGATCATGGTGGTGTTTTATCCATCATTCCTCGACGAACGCACAAATCGCGAAGAGAACGAGCGTTCGGCGAGACTAAAGCCGCAGGTTGACGCACTTCGCGAAAAATTCAAAGGCGATCAGCCCGGTTTCGTTGCCGCCGAAAACGAACTGATGGCGGCAAATCCGATATACATCGCCGACTACAAACGCATCGTCGATCACATCGACCACATCAAAAAGGTCGCCGGCATCGACCACGCCGGCCTCGGCAGCGATTACGACGGCGTCCCGTTCCTGCCAACGCCAATGCAGGGCGCCGAAGACCTGGTCCTCGTCACCTACGAAATGCTCCGCCGCGGCTACACCGAAACCGAGATAAAGAAGGTGTTGGGCGAAAATATGCTCCGGGCAATGACCCAAATGGAAAAGGTCGCCGGCAACCGCCAGATCAGCGGGCAGGGAAGTTTGAAGAAAATTAAGTAGTTGATCTTTACTTTATACGGAGAAAAGAAATGTTAAAACGAAAAATGGTCGTGATCAGTGTGTTGGTAGGTATATTCGTTATTAATACGGCGGCACAGGTTAGTACTAACCCGAACAAAGATGAGGCGGCGGTTCGCGCCGTAGTGCAAGCGGTTCAGGACGCATGGAACGCGCACGACGGAAAAGCATTCGCGGCCGTATTTGCCGAGGATGCCGACTATGTTGTGGTCAACGGCCTGTATACCCGAGGCCGCAAGGAGATCGAGGACGGGCATGTGGGGATCTTTACGACCATTTACAAAGATAGCAAGAACGCTGCGACGATCAAACGCGTTCGTTTTCTACGCCCTGATCAGGCCGTTGCTCACGTCGAATGGAACCTCGAATTCACGCTCGGCGGCAAGCTAAACAAGGGCCACGCGATGAACACAATGGTCATGGGCAAACGCCCCGACGGCAAATGGCTGATCGACGTCTTTCAAAATACCCCGATCGAGCCACCCCGCACCGGCCCCGGCGGTCCCCCTAAACCGTAACGGCTTGGGAACGCCCGTATGACAATTCACATTAACAGTGCCGTTACCCGCAAGATCGTCGATTTTCTAAACGGGATCGGCGTCGAGACCGTCGCGGCGCGTCTTGAGGAAGAGACTTTTCTCCCGGGCATTCGCGTTGAGAACGGCAAGATTCTGTTCGACGAAGAAAAACTCGCCTATCCCGGTGACCTTCTACACGAAGCGGGACACCTCGCTCTGGCATCGAGCCGGGAACGCCCGACGCTCAACGGCGAAGTTGTGCTATCGGGTGTGCTAATGGAACCTGTCGAGGTTTCTGCGATGGCTTGGTCCTACGCGGCTATCATCCATCTCGGGCTGGATCCGACCGTCGTATTTCACGAGGGCGGCTACCGCGGCGAATCCAAAAGATTGCTAAACAACTTTACCCTTGGCGTTTATATCGGCGTCAGCGGCTTACAAGATGCGGGCCTCACCGCGACCGGTGCCCATGCTGTCGAGTTGAACGTCTTGCCCTATCCTCACATGATTAAATGGCTGAAAGATTAGGCCTTCTTCGAGTTAAGACGCGCATATTTGCCAAACATCTTGACTCTCTCATTAATTGAGGGTATAAATATTCGCGTAATCCCAAGTATTGATCTTATTTCGAGATGGCGGCCGTCTATTGATGCGGCAGCTGCCGGATGTCTCGTGAACCAAGCATCTGTCTTTGAGGAGAAAATCTATGAAACGGATATTGTTATCGATTACGCTGCTTATCGCGGCATCGGTTATGGTCACATCGTGCGGAGCCCCCGCGGCTAACAACGCCGCTAACGCGGGTAATAAACCGGCAAATGCGGCGAACACCGCAACTGCACCTGCGGCCGACAAAGCCGCTGTCGAGGCCGACATCAAAAAGATGATGGATGATTTTGCGGCTGCTCTTAACAAGGGTGACGCGGACGCTCTAAACAAAATATATTCCGACGATTACACATTGATCGACCAAAACGGCGTTGTTCAGACAAAGGCCGCTCGTATGGAAGCGATCAAGTCGGGCAAGATGAAGATGGAAGGGATGAAGTTTGCGGACCTAAAGATCAAGACCAACCCGGCGGGCGACGGAGCAGTTGTTACCGGCCATGTAACAGGCAAAACGACGATGGAAGGCAAGTCTGAGGACAGAAATTCGATGGTTACGTGGGTGATCGGCAAGATGAAGGACAAAGGCTGGCAGTTCGTCAACGCACAGATAACTGACATCAAGGGCGACGCGGCCAAAACCGATGCTAAGGCCGACGTGAAAAAGCCTGACGCCGCACCGGCAGCCAACAAATAGACCCTAAGTAAGAGGCAAAGGAAAAGGCAAAGCCGGATATTCTGGTTTTGCCTTTTTTAATTGTCAATAGATAAAATATTGACCTATTAAAAATCATAGGCTATTATAATAGATAATGTGGCAGATCAATGAACACCGCGATATTGAAAAGGTCTGCCGTAAGCTGCCAAATGCGGTAGTTAAGAAATACGAACTGTGGAAAGAGATCGTCTATCGCCACGGGCCTGAAAAACTGAGAGAATTTCCCGGTTTCCATGACGAAAAACTTTTGGGAAATCTTGAGGGACAGCGTTCTTCGCGGCTGAACTTACAATATCGAGTAATTTATACGGTCGAAAGAGAGATAGTCACCGTCTATGTTTTGGCGATAACGCCGCACAAATATTAGGAGCAATTATGATCGTTAAAAAAGACGAATTTGTATCTGCAAAGCCTCACGCCCAGCTGAAAACCGGCGAAGTGATCCGTATGCTCCGCGATTTGAAGCAGTGGACGCAGGAAGAACTCGCAAAACGCAGCGGCATCTCACCGACAAATCTGAGCCTGCTTGAGAACGGACGTGTCGACATCGGCAAAAAGCGGGCTGAGCAACTCGCACGTGCATTTAGCATCCACCCGGCGATCATTATGTTCCCCGAATATGAAACGTCGGGCATTTTGAAAGCGGCCTAGACTAGTTCATCGTCGCCAACGGCGACATACTTATAAGGCATACGAAGCACGATAAAATGCCCCCGCGGCTCTGTAAGCAACGAACCATTCCGCGATCATTATCGACATGTTCGTCACCGTTGTCGACGGATGTGTGTGGGACGCCATTCCTAGGGTTCCGACGCATTGGGCTGCCCGCTAGGCGTTATAAGTGAGTCGCCGTTGGGCGACAAAGAGAAAGCGGTCGGAGCCGCCTTTTTTCATTTATCTTGCAGAGTATGCAACGAATTGTTTACCCTCATCGCCGGCGCATTGAGGAACATGACAAGTTCGAGCGCGCGGAACGGCGAGATTGCATACCCTACCTTCTGCTGGACCGAAGCATGAAAGGCGCCGAACTCTGCACGAAGAGCAAGTTGCGCCAAGCGCTCAAGGTAATCGGCGTACGTGTTGACGTCATTAACTCTGTAATGATGCGGCCGCTTTTCGTAGACAAATGAGTAAACTTTTGAATCCCAGATGGCAAAGCTATATGGTGCGACGAAGTGCAGCAGCTTGGATGCTCCGACGAGTGAGTTGTTCACTAACGTAGCAAGATCTGAAAGCTCGGATGCGTCAAGAGAGCCATCGTTCCTCGCCTTTGTGAGGAGGGATGAAGCGGACGCGAGATCAAGTTTGCTTGGCTGGAGATAGAGATCAAGAATGGTTGGCATCCAGCCATAAGCCATATGAGCTGCTCGAACCACATCCCCCGGCGAAATTTCGGGCCTGTCCGAGAAGTAGGCTATGAGATGAGGATAGGAAGCAATATATGAGGCTCCGAGCGGAATAGTGGTCGTCGCCTCAAGAAGAAAAACATCTCGCATACTTTGAACCTTGCTTGCCAAGGCGACCCGAGCCGCCTTTTTCCTTTTGAGCCCGTCGGCCTGAAACACGCCCGAATCCCATCTATCTGGTCTTCAATGCGTCTTTCCACCTTTTATCATCAACCAACCATTGACCTAGATCTTCCAAACTACGAGCGAGACTCGGATTACCTCCATAACACTCAATCCGTCGCGCTAGTTCATCATCCAATTGTTGACGGATAGAATCAGTAAGTTCCGCACTTCCTTTCTCGTAAGCCACTATGACGGAAGTGTATGCAGAAATATTGTTTTCAAGTAACTCTAGCTCTACGAGATAATCATCCCAGAAATTAAATTGCTCAAACCCCAAAAAGTTGAGATAACTCACATGACTCTCATCAACATCAAACCATTCTCGTTTTGGATCAATGCGCTTGTGAGGTTTGATACTAAACACTTCATGGACCAAATTCTCAAGTTTTGCCATGTCATCTGTAAGAATTCGATGAACTATTTTGAGTTCGAATGCCGGGTCACTTTTTAATTGACCTAACCGAATATTAGGGTCTTTGCTCCTACCTAATTTATAGTTGCCCGACGACGACTTAAAAAAATATACAAAACCACCTTTTTTTGATCCGTATCCATCAGCCAAAATCCGTTTTTCTTCTTTGCAGGCTTTAAGCGTTTTTCTCAACCAGTTCAAAAATTCATTTGAATCGTTCTTCCAGTCATATGCCTCAATCTTATCTTTCACTTCGTTTAGTTTAATGAATGCCTAAGATCGTGGCAAACCTTTCCAGTCTCGGTGACTCACTGACGTGTTTTAATTAAGCTCCCGCTCCGTGGCACTTCTTAAACTTCTTCCCGCTGCCGCAGTAGCAGGGTTCGTTTGGTTTCACCTTTGGCTGGTCGCGGACGAAGGGCGTATGACGCGCGGCTTCGGCTCCGGCTGCTTCGGCTGTGCCCATGGCTCCGGTGAATGCCATGCCGGCGGCTTGGCGGTTGGCACGTTGGCGTTCGAGGCGTTCGAGACGCTCGATCTCTTCTTGCTCGTCGCGGTTGACGATCTCGAGGTGAAATAGTGCCTTGGTCGTATTGGTGTCGATGCGGTCGAGCATGTCCTGAAACATATCGAACGACTGTTTTTTGTATTCGACAAGCGGGTCTTTTTGGCCGTAACCGACCAGTCCGATGCCCTGTTTGACCTGATCGATCGAGAGCAGGTGATCTTTCCACTGGCTGTCGATGATGTTGAGCATGATGTAACGCTCGTATGCCCGCAGGCTTTCTTCGCCGGCCTGTTTTTCCTTTGATTCGTAGCTCGCGATGGCCTTTGCCCAGATGGCGTTTTCGACCTCGGCGGCGTTCATCGTTTTGAAATCGACTCCCGCATCCTTGGCCGGATCAATGGCGTCAATGTTCTCGATCTCGGCGGCGTAGGTATCGACTTCCCATTTGTCGGGCGTGATCGCGGTGGACAAAAAGCTACCGGTCAGATCGCCGAGCAGATCGCGTGCGACGCCCTGTTCGCCAAGCAAATACTCGCGATGCTCGGGCTCGAACATCAACTGCCGACGCAATCCGTAGATCGTCTCACGCTGGCGGTTCATGACGTCGTCGTATTTGAGCACGTGTTTGCGTGTCTCAAAGTTGCGTGCCTCGACGGCTTTTTGGGCACGTTCGATCTGGCGGGAAACGGTCTTTGATTCGATCGCGACGCCGTTTTCCATGCCCAGCCATTCCATCATCGAGCGGACCTTATCGCCCGCAAAGATACGCATCAGATCGTCTTCGAGTGACAAAACAAACCGCGACGAACCCGGATCGCCCTGACGCCCCGCGCGTCCGCGAAGCTGGTTATCAGTGCGGCGTGACTCGTGGCGTTCGGTGCCGAGGATGTGCAGCCCGCCGACGGCAACGACCTCTTTCGCCTCTTCGGCGACGACGGCTTTTGCCTTGCGAAGCTGCTCGTTGAACTGCTCCTCGGTCGCCTCGTCAGGATTGATCTCCATCCGTTTGAGGTAATCGCGGGCCAAGGACTCGGGATTGCCTCCGAGCAGGATGTCGGTACCGCGGCCGGCCATGTTGGTCGCGATGGTGACGGCGCCTTTGCGGCCCGCCTGAGCGATGATCTCGGCTTCTTGTTCGTGATATTTGGCGTTGAGGACCTTATGCGGCACGCCGATAGCCTTGAGCTTTTCGGCGACCAGCTCAGAGTTTTCGACGGAGACGGTACCGACCAGCACGGGGCGACCGAGTGCGTGCAGCTCTTTGATCTCGGCGACGGTCGCGTCCCATTTTTCGGGCAGCGTGCGATAGATCATGTCAGACGAATCGACGCGAACCATCGGTTGATTTGTCGGGATCATTACAGTGTCGAGGCCGTAGACCGTGTTAAATTCCTCGGCCTCGGTCTCGGCTGTACCGGTCATGCCGCCGAGCTTTTCGTACATTCGGAAATAATTTTGCAGCGTGATCGTCGCGAGGGTCTGATTTTCCTTTTCGATCTTAACGCCTTCTTTTGCTTCGACCGCTTGGTGCAAGCCATCGGACCAACGGCGGCCAGCCATTAGACGCCCGGTGAAATCGTCAACGATGATGACCTCGCCGTCCTGGACCACGTAATGGTGATCGCGTTTATAGAGCGTGTGGGCCTTTAGCGCCTGTTCGACGCAGTGGAGCAGGTCCATATTCGCCGGGTCGTAGAGGTTTGAGACGCCGAGCAGTTTTTCGGCTTTTGTTACGCCGGCCTCGGTCAAAACAGACGAATGGTTCTTCTCGTCGAGCAGATAATCGCCCGTCGTGACTTTCGTTTCCTCGTCCTTGTGCCCGCGTTCGAATTTAGGAATGATCTCGTTCGCCGTGAAGTATTTGTCCGTGGCTTCGTCCGAAGCTCCTGAAATGATCAGCGGCGTACGGGCTTCGTCGATTAGGATCGAGTCGACTTCGTCGATGATCGCAAAATAATGGTCCGGCTGGACGAGCGAGTCGACGTCGAACTTCATATTATCCCGCAGATAATCGAAGCCGAATTCGTTGTTCGTACCGTAGGTGATCGAGCAAGCGTAGGCGTCCTTTCGCTCGACGTCGTCCATGTCGTTCTGAATACAGCCGACCGAGAGGCCGAGAAATGTGTGGATCTTGCCCAT
>JBGTII010000003.1:0-14816 GCA_041745735.1 Pyrinomonadaceae bacterium
CCTATCGCTGCGTTTCGCCCCGATAAACAGGTTGCCGATGTCACACAAGGTACGTATTTTTTCCTCGTCATGCTCGATCTCGTTCGCCGCGGCCAACGCGAGGCCGAGTATATCGGCAGCTTTGACCCTGTCGTCCCCCTCGATCTTTGCCGAGGCGATCTGCTGTAATGACGTGGCTTTGGCGGTTGGGAAATCAATTTTATCAAGCGTTGCGAGGGCACCCGCGTCATCGCCTTTTGCCGCCTGATCGATTGCTATCGCTCCGATAACAAAATCGGTATGCTCCATCTGTTCGGCGATCTTTCGAGCCTCATCCGGCTGACCTTTTGAGGCTGCAATTAATGCAAGCTGTTCAAACGCCTGTGACCGCATCCCCAGATCCTCGACAGCGTCGGCAAGTTGCAACGCGTATTCGTCATCATCCGTCTCAGCACATTTTGCAGCGACGAGTATCAGTATCTGGTCTCGCGAAAATGGCTCGGTGACCTGATTGGCAAGCTCAGCGGCAAGATCGACGTTACCTTTGGCGAGGTAAAGCGGCACGATTGCCTTCATCGCCTCAGCATGGCCGTCTGAGCTTTTGATGTTCTCAGCGAGAAAAGCAGCAGCAGAAAGCAGATCGCTCTCAGCCTGTTGTTGTGAAATGAAATGTTCTGACATAATTTCGCGGCCACAGAGTACACAAAGTACGCAGAGCTTAGCAGAAAAGAAATTTGTTAAACACCAAAAACCCCATTTACGGAATCGGTCTTATCTCATCTTCCTCTGTGTGCTCCGTGGCTAATTCTTATACAAAAACGCGGCGGATCGATTCCGGCATCCAGTCTCGTAGATCCTTCGCGATCGCAGCCGCACCGGCGGCACGCAGATCGTCCGCGGAAACGGTATTTGTAACGCCCAGCGTCGGCAGATCGGCGGCTCTCGCAGCCTGAATTCCCGGTACGGTGTCCTCTATCACCAGGCATTCGCTATGCGTCATCGGCAGATGGCCTTGCTTAATGCGGTGCAGGTCAAGTTTGTTAAACCCGGCACGATAACATTGCGGATCGGGTTTACAAGCATCAACGTCTGTCGCACTCACGATCACCGAAAAGTGCTTTGCCAGCCCCGCGCGTTCCAACACATGTTCGATCTGCGTACCGCGTTCCATACTGACAACGCCAAGGGCAAATTCGTGCGACATCTTTTCGACAAAGTTTCCAATGCCTTCGAACAACGGCAGTTTGTCGCCGACGATCTCGCGCCACTTGCCAAACTTTGCGTCGATGATCTCATTGACCTTGTCGTCGGTGGGGGTTTTGCCCCGCCTCTCGTACGCAGCAAGCACAAATGTCCTGTCGTCCATCCCATGCGAAGCCGCATAATCCTCGTCGCTCAGATCAACGCCTTCAGCCGACAGCAGCTCTTGATACGCCCGCATCTGGATCGGTTCGTCGTCGATGATCACTCCATTAAAATCGAAAAGTATTGCCTTTATCATAAATAACTCTCGTCAAACATATTGCCGCGGCCCAAAATCCCTTTCGGGTCAACGGCGCGTTTTATCTCTGCCATCTCATTCAAATATCGTTCGCCCATCATCGCCGCGAGATATTTTCGTTTTAATTTGCCAATACCGTGCTCGGCAGAAACGCACCCGCCCAGCATGATCGCGTGAGCGATACACCGGCCGTAGATGTGACGTGCTCTCTCGTTCTCTTCTATATTTTTTGGAAATAAATTAAGGTGCAAATGACAATCGCCGATGTGTCCAAAAATAACATGGTCGATGCCGCTCGGTCCGCACTGATCCTCGTAAAACTTAAGCAGGACGCGAAACTCAGCCACCGGCACCGCCATGTCGCTTGAGATCTTTCGAAACCCGCTCCGCGAATATCGCTCATTCGCTGTCAGCGGCAGTGCATGACGAAACGCCCTCATCTTTTCGCGATCCTGTGCGTTGGTTGCAAACCAAGAGTTTTCCAGATCGGCATCGTGCTTTTCGAGCAATCCATTCCACTGCTCCAGTAAAACGTCTTCGGTTTCAGCCGTCGTCTCTTGTTCAAAAAAGATAGCTCCCGCGGCATTCGGTGTTTCGGGAAATTTCTCCGAAATAAATTGCAAAGAATTGCTGTCGAAATACTCGATAAGTGTTGCATCGATCGAATTTTCAAATTTGTGATTTGAAATTGATAAATCTCTCACCTCTTCTACGAAACTCAACAAATCGTTTCTATTCGCAAAGAACACGATCCCGCTAAAAAACCCTTCCGGCCTGGCGAGCAACGTCAGTTCGATCTCTGTAATAACTCCAAGCGTGCCTTCGCTGCCGATGAATAGATCTATTGCATCGAGCGGCTGAGCATTAAAATAGCCGCTCACATTTTTTCGCACGTCGGGCCTTTCATATGTAGGTGTGTTGATCGAGGTCTCACCGATCACTATCAAACCGTCGTCCGAAGAAACATATTCGCCTCGGCGTATATCAACGATCTCACCCGACCCAAGCACGACCGTCAGCCGCTGCACATATTCCCTCGTCGCACCGTATTTAAAGCTCCTCGCCCCCGACGCATTAGTCGCAACCGTGCCGCCGATCTGACAACTCCACTCGGTCGGATCCGGTGGATAAAACAAGCCGACAGCCTCGACCGCCTTTTGCAGATCCCCAAGTATCACGCCAGGCTCGACGACCACCACCCTGCCATCTTTGTCGATGCGCTTGATCTGATTAAGCCTTTCGAGTGAGACGACATATCCGCCAAACGGTATCGCACCGCCGACTGTACCTGTCTTTGCCCCAGAAACTGTCACCGCAATGCCCTGTTCGTTCGCATCTCTCAGGATCGCAGCGATCTCATCCCCGCTTTCGGGGATGAACAAACGCTCGGCATTTCCGCCGGGCATATTGCTGGAATCGGTTAGATAATTTTGGATGTCTTCGAGTTGGGTTTTTACCTGCATTAATTTTGAACGCGGATTCCACGGATCAAGCGGATCAGCACGTATGATCTGTACGCCAGTGCAAAATCTCACTGAAACTTCCCACTGGTAAATTTTATCTTATCCGTCCTGATCCGCCCAATCCGTTTGATCCGCGTTCAAATCTTCGCTAAATATACTGCAATTCCCGCTCACGCAGATATTTCAGCTTATCGCGGATCTCGGCTGCGTGTTCAAACTTCATCTCTTTCGCGGCGTGACGCATATCGGCTTCGAGCTGGGCGATGGTTTCCCTGAGCTGTTTTGGCGAATACTCTTCGAATGAATCAAGATCGAGCGGCACCTTAAAGTAATCCGCTTCGTACGCCGTGACAAGCGTTGCGTCGATCGATTTTATGATCGTCGTCGGTGTGATGCCGTGCTCGGTGTTGTATTCCTCTTGGATCGCGCGGCGGCGTTCGGTCTCCGAGATCGCATATTCCATCGACTTGGTGATCTTGTCTGCGTAGAGGATCGCTTTTCCGTCCGAGTTACGCGCCGCTCGGCCCATCGTCTGGATCAGCGAGCTTTGTGAACGCAAAAATCCCTCTTTATCAGCGTCGAGAATTGCCACGAGCGAAACCTCAGGCAGATCGAGCCCCTCCCGTAATAGGTTGATGCCGACAAGCACATCATATTCACCGCGCCGCAGATCGCGGAGTATTTTGATGCGTTCAAGAGTGTGAATGTCGCTGTGCAGATAGCGCACCTTGACGCCGACCTCGGCAAAATACTCGCTCAGGTTCTCCGACATCCGTTTGGTCAGCGTAGTCACAAGTACGCGCTCGTTACGCTCCGCACGAAGGCGGCACTCTTCGAGCAGGTCGTCGATCTGGCCCTTTACCGGACGCACTTCGACGACCGGATCAAGCAAGCCGGTCGGGCGAATGATCTGTTCGATCACCTCGCCCTCGACCTTTGTCAGTTCGTAAGGACCGGGCGTCGCGGAAACATATATCGTCTGTCCGACGCGCTCCTCAAACTCCCGAAAGTTCAGCGGCCTATTGTCCCTCGCACTCGGTAGCCGAAAACCGTATTCGACCAATGTTCCTTTACGCGACTGGTCGCCCTTAAACATCGCCCCAAGTTGCGGGATCGTCTGGTGCGACTCGTCTATAACCATCAAGGCATTACTGGGAAGATAATCAAGCAGCGTCGGCGGTGGCTCGCCGGGTAATTTGCCGGTCAGATGCCGTGAATAATTTTCGATGCCGCGGCAAAAGCCCATCTCTTTCATCATCTCTAGGTCGTACATCGTCCGCTGATGCAGCCGTTGTGCCTCCACGACTTTGCCCTCGCCGACGAGATATTTTTCGTGCTCGTCGAGCTCCTTACGAATTGTCTGAACCGCGCGTTTGACGACCGGTTTGGTCATCACATAGTGGGTCTTCGGATAGATCGGCAGCCGCGTTACATGTTTAGTGATCACCTCACCAAGCAGCGGGTCGATCGTATAGATCGCGTCGATCTCGTCGCCCCAAAACTCGATCCGATATGCCTGGTCCTGATAACTCGGATACAACTCGACCACGTCGCCGCGCACGCGAAACGACCCGCGTTCGAAATCGACGTTGATCCGCTCATACTGCAATTCGACCAGCTTTTGCAAAAACTCTTCGCGCTTGAGCTTCATCCCAGGCTCGATAAAGATGAGCATCCCAAAATACGCATCCGGATCACCAAGCCCATAGATGCACGAAACCGACGCAACGACGATCACGTCGCTGCGTTCGAACAGGGCTCGTGTCGCCGACAAACGCAGACGGTCGATCTCTTCGTTGATCGTCGCCTCTTTTTCTATGTACAGATCGGCCGCCGGAACGTACGCCTCGGGCTGGTAATAGTCGTAATACGAGACAAAATATTCAACCGAGTTTTCGGGGAAAAAAGTCTTAAATTCCTGATAGAGCTGCGCCGCAAGCGTTTTATTGGGCGCCAGCTCAAGCGGCGGCCGCTGTGTCGGCTCGATCACAGTTGCGAGCGTAAAGGTCTTGCCGCTACCCGTGATGCCGAGCAGCACCTGGTCCTTCGTGCCGCCGTTCAAATTACTAACGATCTCAGCAATTGCTTCGGGCTGGTCGCCCTTTGGGGTATTTTCAGAAATGAGACGAAATTGCATCCTTTAATCATAACTAAAGGAAATGCAAAAATCGAGAGCAGAAGAGGGACTTAGTCCGCCTTTTGCACCCGCAACTTAAGTTTTTCGTATCTATCGTGAAACGCGTCGCCGCGGGCAGCATAAATATCGGTGATGACCTGGCTGTCCAACGGGCGAAACGCCCGCAGCATAACGTCGCGATTACGGACCATTCCATTGGCATCTATAACAACGACTGCTCGCGTAAAATTGACAGGAAACAGCCAATGCTTACCGTAGATGCTAGTGATCGCGCGTCCCGGATCGGCCAAAAGCGGTATCGGCAACTGACGGCTATTTGAAAAGTTTTTATGTTCCTCGGGCGTTCCCGGCGAAATACCGACGATCTCGGCCTTTGTCTCAATGTACTTATCCCAATTATCGCGAACAGAGCAAAGCTGTTTTGTGCAAACGAGCGTCTCATTTTGCGGATAAAACAGCAAAACGACGACATTTCCGATATGTTCGGAAAGCCGCCATTCCTTGCCTTGATCGGTTTTGAGTACAAATTCAGGAGCCCTCAGCCCGACATTTGCAGACACATCTACCCCGCTCGTTTCAAATGTATTGCTCGGATTCATGCTAGTAATACCGCAAGTAGCCTGAAATGAGAGATCGAAACCCGGTTAGGCGGGAACCTGTTCAAAACTCTTGATAGTATCCGTTATACGTTCCATCACGTCGGTAGGAAACGTATTGCTAGCGCGAAGTTCACTCAAACTGTCGAGCGAACGCTCGTCCTTGATCGATTTCAACACGTGCAAGAGCGCAAATTTGACGCGTTCGTCGCGGTGCTCTTGGATCGCCGAAAATATCTCTTCAGTTTCGCCCGCTGTAATCAGCATTGCGACCAGCACAAACGCCTCATATGCGATCTTTAGGTCTTCATGCACCAGCCTTTCAAACGCCTTTAGCACGATACCTGCTTCGATAGCGGCTCTCGCCGCGTGACGCATTCGAAATTCGTCGCCTGTTTCGAGTATGCGTTTCCATGCGTCGGCACGGTCGAAACTTAAACGAAACAAACCTCTTGCCGCCGCGGCCCTGACCTCACGCGTCGGGTCCGCACAAGCAAGCAATATAGGCTCGAATACAGATTCGTGGTCAAAATCCGTCAATGTTGTGACTGCTTTGGATCGCAGGTTGGCCGACAGATCATATAGGGCGAGCTGCCCGAGGCCATCGACAGAGTTTTGCGTCCTGAAATTTGACAGGATCTTGACAGCCAATTCGCGGATCGTTTCGTCCTCTTCGTACTCCTCGTTTGCCTGTTCGATCGCATTCAAAAGTGACGGGTCGTCTGAAACAGGCAGCACCTCAAATTTCTTAGACGGCACAAGCTCGCTAAATGAGTTGATCGGTAGTTGCGCATATTGCAGCTTGCGCATCTTTTCCTGAAACATCTTTGTGTCGAGGTTGGCTTCATCTATGCCGGCGGAGTTGGTCGCGGTGATGCCCGGCTTTCGGCGAACGCCGCCCTTTTTCATATCAAAGGTGAGTTTCGAATCACGGGCCGCCTTCGAACGGCCGGATCCTGACTTTTTAGCCTTTCGCAGCCACTCAAGCTCTTTCTCAGCGTCAACGCCGTCCATGTCGTAGCTCTGGTTGCTGTAATAATCCTGATAGCGGCTGCCGTAATTATAGTGCGGCTGGTTCTTGCCTTTCCTGCTTCGGAGCCACAGAAATACTGCACCCGCAAACCCGGCGACGACGACAAAGCCCATCGTGTACCACAGGCGGTCGCTTGAGCCATCGACAAACTCCTTTTCCTTTTCGGCAAGTGACGGCTGAGCGGCGATATTGGCGACAAAGGTGAGAGCTGCGAATAGCAGCCATAAAAAATATTGCTTTTTAATTAAATTACCTTTCATGTATGGGAATCGCTAATACATCTAAATTCAGCGATAACGGGCAAGAGATCTGTGGTGACGAGGGGATGGTCTGCTGCTCGATACAGACGACCAACTACAATTATGCACATTCTGTCGCCATTTGTCACCACAAATTTTAACTTTGTTTATAGAATTTTAACGACCTCCTTGTTTCAGAAAATAAATGTATGTTTGGCCGCCTTTACCGTGGGCATCGGTTCGTAATAAAGTTGTCTTTTACCAGCTATATAGATGACCGCTGTTCCAACAATCTCTGAATCACAAATTCCCGGTTTCCGGCTCTTGCACCGAGGCAAGGTCCGCGATGTTTATGAGATCGACAGCGAACGCCTTTTGCTCGTCGCGACCGATCGGCTCTCGGCGTTCGATTGCGTGCTGCCGACGCCCATCGAAAAGAAAGGTGCGGTGCTGACGACGTTGTCATCATTTTGGTTCGAACGCCTCTCGGCCATCACGCCAAACCATCTAATAACGGCAAACATCGACAACATGCCCGCACCGATCTGCTATCACGAAGAACTGCGCGGCCGGTCGATGCTCGTCAAACGTACTGAGGTTTTCCCGGTCGAATGCGTTGTTCGCGGCTATCTTGAAGGTTCGGGTTGGAAGGACTATAAAGCCACGGGAACCGTCTGCGGCCACGAACTGCCCCGCGGCCTGCAGCAGTGCGATCGATTATTGGAACCCATTTTCACCCCCGCGACCAAAGCCGCAACGGGCCACGACGAAAACATAACCCAGCTCGAGTTCGTCCGAATCCTAGGCAAAGACACAGCCTCACGCCTAAAGGCAATAACGCTGGCGATATACGCCAACGCCCGCGAATACGCTCTGACCAAGGGCATCATCATCGCCGATACCAAGTTCGAATTTGGACTGGATGCTAAAGGTAATATCTTACTGATCGACGAGGTTCTGACGCCGGACTCTTCGCGGTTTTGGGATGCCGCAACCTATGAACCAGGCCACGCTCAGCCGTCGTTTGATAAACAGTTTGTCCGCGAATACCTAGAGACACTCGACTGGGACAAAACGCCACCAGCACCACCGCTGCCCGACGAGATCGCCAAAGCCACCTCCGACCGCTACATCAAAGCGTACGAACTACTTTCCGGCAGGGATCTTTAATAACTTAATTGCTGGGTGGATTGCTGGCATCCATCGAGTAGATCTCAAAATTCCCGTCCTTTTTGCTGGATATTGCAAATTTTCGGACTTGGTAAGAATACGCCACCCGATATACTTTGTCGGTAAATGAGGTGATCTGCCGACGGTCGGAGCCGTCATTGTTCATCAACCATATCTGACTAAACTCGGGTTTGGAATGCGAATCGCTGATACAAAATATCTGTGTTGCGTCTGGAGCAAATGCAACGACGCCATCTTTATCGGGACTATTCGATAAGTTTACCTCTGCACCACCATCTGAATCGATCGAATAGATATCAAAGTTGCGGTTACGTCCCGATGTAAATAATATCCGATTCCCATCAGGTGACCATATCGGTTCAGCGTCGAATTCGGGATCGACAGTAAGTTGCCGCACCTCGCTGCCGTTAATATTCATCAGAAATATATCGAAATTGTAGACTGACAAGCCTTCATTCGAGGCATTACGAGAGAATGCGATGCGTTTCCCGTCAGGGGAAAAACTGACCGGGCCAACATCTGAGGTCGCGTTAAATGTCAGACGAGTTTGATTCGAGCCATCCGAATCCATTATGTAGATCTCCCTGTTGCCATCTCTTTCGCTATCAAACACAATTTTTGAGGCATCCGGAGACCAGATAGACGAACTTTCTCTGGCCGGTGTGTAAGTTAGCCGAGTTACGTTTCCTCCATCTGAGTTCATGATGTATATATCACCCAGTCCGTCGCGGTTGCTCGTAAAGGCGATCTTTGTGCCGTCAGGCGACCACGCTGGAAGGTCATCATCAGCCAAGCTATTTGTTAGATTGGTTAGGCCACCGCTTATGACCTTGGTAACAGGTCCTCGGACGAGAAACCAATATATTCCAAAACAAGCGAGGGCGATCAGACCCACGGCGATCAAGGCCATCTTCTTCCGCCCTTCAACTTTCTTGATCGAAGCAAGTGCAGCCTGATCATGGAAAAATTCGTTTACCGGAGCGATAAAGCGATAGCCAAGTTTCGGCATGGTTTCAATAAGATCCCCGCCATTCGCTTGCGTTCCAAGATTCTTTCGTAAAGTCGAGATCGCGCGGCTTATATTCCCTTCTTCAACAAAACTATCGCCCCACATCAAATTTAATAACTCTTCTTTACTTACTACCTCACCCTCGTGTTCTACCAATATGATCAACAGATCCAAAACGCGGGGCGTCAAAGCAACCCGCGATCCGCCATTTGTCAGCAGACGCTCATGCGGATAGAGACGGAAGCCGGCAAACTCAAAACAATGCCTTTGGTGACCGTTTTCCTTCATTTGCACAACTTTTCCGAACGTTTCCGAACTCTTTCAGGACTTACTGGGGTTATAAAGACTATAACGTAAGCTACGCTTTCCTCAAAGAAAAATTAAGGCTCCGGCAAAGTCTTTATTAGATCTATTTCAAGGAGTTTTGATCAAATGAAATTATTATTAGCTGTACTCATCACGCTCGTAGTTTCCGCGGCTGCAATTTCGGCGCAGACAACCGCATTCACCTATCAGGGCAATCTGAGGCAGGGAGCGGCGGCGGCAAACGGTACGTATGAAATGCGGTTTGAACTTTTTAATGCGGAGACGGGCGGACAGCCGCAGCCGCAGCCGTCGCCCGTTACGCTTGAATTTACCGTCGCCGGCAGTAATCCGGTCATCGTGACAGGTGGCGCATTTACGGTCGAATTAAGCTTCGGCGGGGACGATGCTTTTACCGGAGCCGACCGATGGCTTGAGATTAGCGTCCGGCAAAATGCCACGCTGCCGTTCACGACTCTAACACCCCGCCAGCGAATAACAAGCTCGCCATATTCGATAAAAAGCTCAAACGCCGAGATCGCCAACGCTCTGTCATGTGCCCTGTGCGTGACCGATCCGCAGATCGTTAACGTAAACGGCAGCAAGGTAACCGGAACTGTCGCTAATGCAGCAACGGCCGTGAATGTGAGCGGAATAGTACCGATAACCAACGGCGGAACGGGCAGTACGACCCAAAACTTTGTTGATCTAACTACAGCCCAGGAGGTCAGCGGCGATAAAAAGTTCACCGGCACCGTTTCCGCCGTAAGCCCAAACGGGCGTTTCGTTGGCAACGGTGCTCTCCCATGGGAAGTGATCGCGGGCACATCCCAACAGGCCAAGTCCAATACGGGTTACGTGGTAAACAATGAGAACGAGGTGACAATCACCTTACCAACTGCGCCAAACGTCGGCGACATTGTTCGTATCTCCGGGGCAGGAACTGGGGGATGGAAAATTGCTCAGAATGCCGGTCAGACTCTCTTGCTTACCAATATCGATCCTCGAGAATGGACGCAACGTGCGAGCGCACAGACTTGGTATGCGGTCGCGTCTTCAGCCGACGGCGTCAAACTTTTGGCCGTAAGCGGAAGCGACATCTATACATCTGGAGATGCTGGAGTAAATTGGACGCTTCGTGCAACACCGGCAACTGCCAGTCCTGTAAAAACAGCCGTGACGCCGCAGCTGATGCCAATCCAACCTGGGAGTTTTTTTAGGGCAGTTGCTTCCTCAGCCGATGGAACAAAACTCGTGGCGGTGGTGGGCGTAGGTCAAATTTACACGTCTGTCGATTCAGGTGTAACTTGGACGGCCCGCGAGACTAACAGAAACTGGATTTCAGCCGCATCATCCGACGATGGAACCAAACTTGTCGCAATAGCGGGAGGCAACGGTGGTCTCATCTATACCTCGACGGATTCCGGCGTCGAATGGACACCCCGTGGCGTCAGCAGAAAGTGGAGCGCGGTCGCCTCATCGAGCGACGGATCGAAACTGATCGCCGCGGTTAGTAATGGCCAACTCTACACCTCGACGGACTCCGGTGCAAACTGGACGCCGACAGAGACGTCAAGATTCTGGAATGCGGTTGCGTCGTCGTCAGATGGATCTAAACTGGTGGCGACGGACGGCGAGCAAGCCCCAGGCCACAGCAATGGCGGCCGGATCTATACATCGACCGATTCTGGCCTAACATGGACTCCTCGCGAAAACGTAAGGCTTTGGAGATCGATTGCGTCCTCTGATGGCGGGGCGAGACTAGTGGCCGTTGTTCAGGCAGGACAGATACACATATCGACTAATTCGGGGGTGAGTTGGTTCGCCCGTGAGAGCAATAGGCAGTGGACTTCAGTTGCCTCCTCATCTGACGGCACTAAACTGATCGCCGGCGCGGGCGAAAGCGGCATTACCGATTATCTCTATACTCTGAATTTGCAGACTGTGCCGGGCGGGACAGGGACGCTTACCAGTGCACAGTTCGGCGCGATCGAACTGCAATACATCGGCGGCGGCAGGTTCACGATACTGAGCTCCGGAGGAACATTCATCGTCAATTGATTCGAGCCGCGATCGGTTGCCGATGGCTCGGAAATAGTACACGTAGTTATGAAAAATTATCAACAATTATCTGCGGTGATGGTATCTTGGCTGCTCCTTTACTCTATCGTTGCTGCCCAATCCGGCAGTGATTTTGCGATCACGCAATCGATTCTCGCGTCGGGTGGCGGCAAAAGTAGCGATACGGCGAACAACGTTTTTACCGTCTCCGGTACGGCAGGGCAAGCGGTCGCCGGAACACGCTCGTCAGCCTCTGGCTACACATTGTCAGGTGGATTTTGGGCGTCTACCACTCCTCCAACTGCAGCCGGTGTCTCTGTGTCGGGACGCGTTCTGATCAGTGCTGCTGGCCGGGGGCTTGTGAATGCATCGGTCGTGCTTACCGATCAGGCGGGTGTTACTCGGCGTGTGCCAACCGGGCGATTCGGTTACTATCGTTTTGACGATGTTCAATCAGGTCAGACGTATATCATCACTATAGCTTCCCGCAGATATCAATTTGAACCCCAGGTAATCAACGTCACAGACAACCTAACGAATATTGATTTTATCGGCCACAATTAGCTGGTCTAATTTATAGTAGTTCTATGTGGTCTCCTACATTAATTTGTTCACCGGGAGTCTCCGCGATCAGGTTTTGTCCAAACAACACGGCGTTCGCACCGACGCCGAGAGCTTCATACCGATCCGGAATAATGTCTTTTGCCATTCTGTATGTCGCAAGCGTCTTGAGCGGCTCTTTGCTCGCAAGTTCCCCGACCGGTTGATCGATCGTCGTAATGACACATCGCTCACAGAGCTTTGTCGAGCGAAACACCGCCTCGCCGATGCGTATCTTTTGCCAACTGTCCTCGGCAAAAGCGTCGATGTCCGAAACAACAAGATTTGGCCGAAAGCGGTTCATCGGGAGCGGTTGGAATTCAGGCACCTCATCTGAATCTTCGTGCGACTCGGCAATACGGTTGTTCAGATCCGCAAGCGAGCCCTCACCGATCACCATCAGCGGATAACCGTCCGCAAAGCTGACAACATCGTCCCCGAGATTAAATCTAGGGTTAATTCCCCGCCGCGAAGTGTCCGGCATATAAACAAGCTGGCAATTCGTCCCCAACACATCCGAAAACCACTCGCTCACCTGTCCGTTATATATCTCCGCATCACAAACGCTGTTCCAGATCGTCACCCGCCCCCGCTCGCCCATATCCGGCTCAAACGGCACATTCATAACGCCGTGGCCTTCACTTTCCACTTTCAACTGTCCACTTTCAACTGCGACAGCTATCGTCGCCATCTTTGGAAATTCCCTCTGCGTAAAGAACATTCCCTCGCGGTCGGTCAGCATCCAACGCCGGTCGAATTGCAGGCCGCGCTCCTCTATCAGTGCGGAATTGAGCGAAATTCCCTTCAAAGATTTGATTGGGTAAATATTTATTTCGGAGATGTGCATAAATGTGAGTGTGTTATTGTCAGATTTCTGCCGACGTGTTCGCGAAATGCTTGACAGTCCACTGTCGACCGCATATACTAGCACTCATAGATCACGAGTGCTAAAACTTTATTCACTGCCCTCGATCTACAGTTATTTTACTAAATAATTTAGGAGTAAACACTATGGCTACAAATATTACACCACTACACGACCGCGTCATCATCCGACGCATCGAAGCCAACCTTAACCAGACCGCAGGCGGGCTTTATATCCCGGACACGGCAAAGGAAAAACCGCAAGAAGGCGAAGTGATCGCTGCCGGTGCGGGCAAATATAAAGAAGACGGCACGCGTCAGGCTCTCGACGTCAAAGCAGGCGACCGCGTTCTGTTCGGCAAATATTCGGGCAGCGAGATCAAACTCGACGGCGACGAATTCATCATCATGCGCGAAGACGAGATCCTCGGCATCATCAGCAGAGCAGGCGCCGCTGCCTAGCAGCGGAGCTTGTAGAGTTTATTGAGTCTGTTGAGTTTATTGAGAGCATTTTCTCTCAACGAACTCAAAAAACTCTACTAACTCAGCAGACTCTCAACGAACTCAAAGAACTCAGGAAACTCAACGAACTAATTTTTTTTACGGAGTAAAAACAAAATGGCTAAACAAGTAGTACACGGAGAAGAATCACGCGCAGCTATCCTGCGTGGTGTTAATCAGCTCGCGGACGCAGTGAAAGTTACACTGGGACCGAAAGGGCGCAACGTAGTTATCGACAAAAAATTCGGCTCGCCGACCATCACCAAAGACGGTGTCACGGTCGCGAAAGAGATCGAATTAAAAGACACGCTCGAGAACATGGGCGCGCAGATGGTCCGCGAAGTCGCTTCGAAAACCAGCGACGTAGCCGGCGACGGCACAACGACCGCAACGGTTCTCGCTCAGGCGATCTTCAAAGAAGGCGTTCGCACAGTTGCTGCCGGCGCAAACCCGATGGCGCTCAAACGCGGCATTGAAAAGGCAGTCGCAGCCGTAGTTGCTGAGATCCACAAGATGGCAAAGCCCGTCTCTGGCGATTCGATCGCACAGGTCGGAACGGTTTCGGCCAACGGCGACAAGACGATCGGCACGATCATCGCCGAAGCGATGGACAAGGTCGGCAAAGACGGCGTTATCACCGTCGAAGAGTCGAAAACGATGGACACGCTCCTCGAAGTCGTCGAGGGTATGCAGTTTGACCGCGGCTATCTTTCGCCGTATTTCGTCACCGACGCCGACCGTATGGAAGCCGTCCTCGACGAACCTTACATCCTGATCCACGAGAAAAAGATCTCGAACATGCGTGATCTGCTGCCGATCCTTGAGCAGGTTGCCAAAATGGGCCGTCCGATGCTCATCATCGCTGAGGATGTCGATGGCGAAGCACTCGCAACCCTGGTTGTGAACAAGCTCCGCGGCACGTTGAACGTGGCTGCGGTAAAAGCCCCCGGCTTCGGCGACCGCCGCAAGGCAATGCTCGAAGACATCGCAACCCTCACGGGCGGCAAGGTCATCAGCGAAGATCTCGGCATCAAGCTCGAGACCATCACTCTCGAAGACCTCGGGAAAGCCAAGAAAGTCACCATCGACAAAGAGAACACCACTGTTGTCGAAGGTGCAGGTTCGGGCGAAGCGATCGACGGACGCATCAAAACGATCCGCAACCAGATCGAAGACACGTCCAGCGACTATGACCGTGAAAAACTGCAGGAACGTCTGGCGAAACTCGTCGGCGGTGTTGCCGTGATCAAGGTCGGTGCCGCTACCGAGACCGAGATGAAGGAAAAGAAGGCCCGCGTTGAAGACGCGATGCACGCAACCCGTGCTGCGGTCGAAGAAG
>JBGTII010000004.1:0-20849 GCA_041745735.1 Pyrinomonadaceae bacterium
TCGCTTGCCGATTTGAGATGGTCGCCGGCCAGAATGCCGAGTCCGCCCGAATAATTGGGCAGGGAATTGTGAACGCCGTATTCGGCGCAAAAATAAGCGAAGCGGTTGTCAGTTGTCGGTTGTCGGTTATCAGTGGAAAGATACTGATCTTGTTTTTCAGCAAATCGCTGCAAACGGCTGATGTAGTTAGCATCGGTTGCCCGTTGATACAGCCGCAGGCCGCTGATCTTCTTTAAGAAAACACGCGGGTTTTGTTCGCATTTGTCCCACAGCTCAGGATCGAGATCACGGAAAAGTGCCGTGCCCTCGGGTTGCCACGACCAGTAGAAATTGCGCGAGATCGCGTCAAGAGCATCAAGCGGCTTGGGGAGGCTGCGGTTAAATTCAAAATCGGTTCTGAATATTGGCTCGGGTTTTTGGGTTACTGCTTCTGTGGCGATATCGGTCGAGGCCTCCGTCATAATTCGTTTTCGGGTAAGGAACGAATATAAACGATGCGTTGGTCGTTATCAAATTACGGTGCAGAAGCCCGCACGTTAGTAAGGGCGTGACATCCAAGTTGAGCGTTACGCCCTTGCTAACGCGCGGGCTTCTGCATTTAGAGCCCTTTCGGTATAATCGAAAACTTCGTAGAGATAACAACAACATGAAATACAACATCATTCCCGTAAAGTGGTCCGACGAAGGTGTCCTCATGCTCGATCAGCGTTTGCTGCCGACCGAGGAAAAATGGCTGACGCTGAGAACTTACGACGAGGTCGCGGCCGGTATCAAAGACATGGTCGTTCGCGGAGCACCTGCGATCGGCGTCTCGGCCGCTTATGGTATCGCTCTGGGAGCAAAGAATTTTGTCGGCACTACGGTTGCGGACCTTGAGGACGAGATCGAGTTTATCAGCGATGTTTTAGGCAAAACACGCCCCACGGCGGTTAACCTTTTCTGGGCGATCGACCGGATGAACCGCACTTTTCAAAAGGCTAAGGCTGACGGCAAAACGGTCAGCGAGATCAAGCAGATCCTCATCGACGACTCAAAAGCCATCCACGAAGAAGACATCGAAGCACAGCGGCTGATCGCACAATTTGGCGGCGAATTGCTGGGTGATAATGATACGGTTCTTACGCATTGCAATGCGGGAGCTTTGGCGACAGGCGGTGTTTGGGGCACGGCGCTCGGCGTGATTCGCGGAGCGGTCGATCAGGGCAAGAATATCTCGGTGTTTGCCGACGAAACGCGGCCTTATCTACAGGGAGCACGGCTCACCGCTTGGGAATTGATGCAGGACGACATTCCCGTCACGCTCATCACCGATAACATGAGCGGCCACATCATGAAAAAAGGCAGCATCCATGCCGTAGTTGTCGGCAGCGACCGCATCGCGGCCAACGGCGATGTCGCCAACAAGATCGGCACCTACATGGTCGCCGTCCTCGCCAAACGCCACGGCATCCCGTTCTACGTTGCCGCCCCGCTCTCGACCGTCGATCTCAACACACCGACCGGCGATGAGATCCCGATCGAAGAACGCGACCGAATCGAAGTCACCCACGTCCAAAACATCCAACTAGCCCCCGAGGGCGTCGGTATTACGAACTACGCTTTTGACGTAACGCCAAACGATCTTGTGACGGCTATCATTACCGAGAAAGGCGTTGCGAGGGCTCCTTACATAGAGAGTTTGAGGAAACAGTTTGAGTCCTGAAAATATACAGCCTCAAAATGATTGGAAATTCGTGAGCGGCACGATATTTTGCCTGTTGAATGCTTTTATCATCGGGGTATTTCATTTTGGCGTGCTGTACTGGTTCGGAATTCCGCTGATTCTACTGACCGTCGGTGCCGTCCTTCTAATTCTTTCAAAGGTCCAAGTAAAGGCAAAGGCATTGGTTGGCTTGCTGACATTAGCACTGATTCCTCTGACTTTTGCCGGCTCAATCTACCTATCCTCTGCAAAACCTGAAACATTCTTGACACCCAACAATTACAAGGGACAGATTGTTGTTTTTTACGACGAGCAGTGCGGTAGCGAAGAGGTCGATGAGAACGGGCGACGCGTGTATGTGATTGGCACCGATGGAATACTAATTACCAAAGTCAATAAAAACAGCGGATACCTAAATCGTAATTTCTTTTACGTAAAAGAGAATGGTGAACGCACTGCAATACCGGCATTCCAGCGGCAAAATTTTGAGACTGAGAAGAAAGAATGGAATTTGTATAACCAACCCATTTCAGTCGAATCATTTGCGCGTGATACAGTCGGAGCATTTTGGGGTTACGGAACTGAAACCTATGCCCTTTCAAGAAATTCATTTTCTTATTATATCTGGTCGTACAATGATTTAGTCCGCGACCCGAAAGTCAGAGGAGTTGAAATTACTGAGTTTAGTAAAAAGGCCCGTCAGCGGCTTAAATCGTGTCGCGATATGGGATCCCAATAAGGCCTGCCTAAATTGTTATTGTAGTTTCGCCATGTCGCTTTTCGTCCAAGGCGAGTTTTTAAAAAAATAGATCCTCCGACCTTCTTTCATTCCCTCAAACCGTCCCTCTTCTAATGAGATCCCGTGGCTGCCTCGGCAGAGCGGCTCGTTCCAATCGTTGCCGTTGCGTAAATAATTTTTTATCTTTTCGTCGTCCGCTCCCATTTGAAATGCCATCGGGACGGCTTCGTCAACCGGGAAGTCATTAAACCACGCGTCTCCTGTACACCAAGACGCAAGCGATGTCATCGTCAGCGGCGTTTCGGGGGGCAATTGTTTCTTTAACTCGTTCATCATCGAGCGGTAAAAGCTGCGTTCTGAGACCACCGCGTCAAAGTCGATCTGCACGCCTTTTACATTTGAGAGATCCAGCGTATTTTTTATGAGGTTCGCAACCCTCGCAGCCACCTCCGGCGTGAATGTGGGCCGTTCGGAACTGCCTTTTTTTGTCTCAATCCGTGTGACTGCGATGATGTATGTGCCCAGAGCCAGTTCGAGTGGTTGGCGACGTGGTTTTGGCAGCACATTGTCAGTTTCGAGCGTTATGGTCTGGGCGAGAAAGGCGACGCCGTATTGCTTTGTGTCTATAAACCGCAGGTCTTCAGGCCGCTCCCATGCCCACAGGATCTTTGTGGGCATAGTGTTTGAGAGAGTGGGGTTGACCTGATTCTGTGGACGGCAGCCAGCGAAAAACAAGATCAGCGATATAATGACAATGTGGCGAACGTAGGGCATTTTCTTAGGTCGAGTGTATCAAATCCAGTTAGGCGGCACTCAAGCGGTTTGATATACTTTTTATTACTGAATAGCCATTCATTTTTGAAATGAGCGAATATCTTTTCTCGTACGGGACGCTGCGAAATTCAGATGTCCAATTGAAATTGTTTGGTCGGCTCTTGAGCGGGACTAGCGATATTTTGCCCGGCTATGCAGCGAGCTAGGTTGAAATTACGGACGAGGCGTTTCTTGCTAAGGGCGAGAAAAGTGTTCAACTTACGGCGATAGCGTCGGACGGCGACAAGATCGACGGAATGGTTTTTGAGGTTACGGCCGAAGAACTTGCTCACGCGGACAAATACGAACCGGCCGAGTATTCGAGAGTCGAGGTGATGCTGGAATCTGGAAGGAAAGCTTGGATCTATTTGAAAGATGACTGATACGCCCTTACTGACGTGCGGGCTTCTGCAAAAATATATGATCGAACGCGAACAGGTACCAATGGATGTGGTTTTTGTCGGGGCGGGCCCGGCAAATCTGGCGGCGGCTCTGCATCTGAAAGCTGAGATAAAACGGCATGATGAGCTGGTTGATAAAGGTTTCAAGCAGGGCCGAATAATCGGTGAACTTGAGATCGCCATTGTCGAGAAAGGCTCGTTTGTCGGTGCTCATATCTTGTCCGGTGCCGTAATGGACCCGATCGCGATCCGCGAATTGATGCCTGATTTTCTTGCACAAGGGTGTCCGGTCGATACGGTCGTGACCGACGATGCCGCGTGGTATCTGACGCCGGCACGCGGTTTTGTGGCACCGATAACGCCGCCGCCGCTCAAGAATAAGGGAAAGTACATCGTGTCGCTCAGCAAGGTTTGCGAATGGCTTGGCGAAAAGTGCGAAGAGGCGGGGATCAATATTTTTCCGGAGTTTCCTGCGGCTGAGGTCCTGTATGACGAAAACGATGCCGTTATCGGCGTTCGCACGGGCGACAAGGGCATCGACAAAGATGGCCACAAAAAGCCAAATTTCGAACCCGGCGTCGATCTGCTGGCAAAGGTCACGGTGCTTGGCGAAGGCTCACGCGGTTCGCTAGCGAAACAGGTAATGGCCCGTCTCGGCCTGATGGAAGGCAAAGAGCCGCAGGTGTTTTCGCTGGGCGTTAAAGAACTGTGGGAAGTCCCCGCGGGGAATTTCGCGGAGGGCATGGTCGTCCACACACTGGGATTTCCATCCGATACGCGGACATATGGGGGCGGCTGGATCTACGGGCTCAAGAACAACGTGGTCAGCATCGGTTACGTGACCGGCCTCGATTACGAGGACCCGATGATCGATCCGCACCACGAGTTTCAAAAATTCAAAACGCATCCGAAAGTCGCCAAAATACTCGCGGGCGGCAAGATGATCAAATACGGCGCTAAGACGATAAACGCGGGCGGATATTACACGATGCCAAAGCTATACGCGGACGGCGTGCTGATCGTTGGCGATTCGGCGTCTTTTCTCAACGGCCAGCGGATCAAGGGTATTCACACCGCGATGAAATCGGGAATGCTCGCGGCTGAAACGATCGTTGGTGCATTTGAGCACGAAGATTTTTCGTCGAAAACCCTCAAACATTTCGAAGAGAAAGTGAACCTGAGCTGGATCTATGATGAGCTGCACGCAGTCCGTAATTTTCACGGAGCGTTTCAAAAAGGCCGCTGGTCGGGGCTGATCAATACGGGTTTGCAGTTCCTAACAAAGGGCATGGCGTGGGGCTTTATGCCGAAAGAGCATCACGTCGCGGGCCACGAGCGGATGCAGAAACTCGCCGAGGGCACGACAAATGAGTTGCGGTATGCCGATCTGAAGTTCGACAAGGAATTGACCTTCGATAAGGTGACCGACGTTTTTTACGGGGCGGTTGCCCACGACGAAGATCAAACATCGCATCTGCATGTTCTCGACACTGAGATCTGTGCGACGCGTTGTGTTGAGGAATACGACAATCCGTGCCAACGTTTTTGTCCGGCGGCGGTTTACGAGATGGAAACAGATGCGGTATCGGGCCGCAAAGAGCTAAAGGTCAACTTTTCAAATTGCGTTCATTGCAAAACCTGCGACGTCGCCGATCCCTATCAGATAATCAACTGGGTCACGCCCGAGGGCGGCGGCGGGCCGAATTATAAGGGGATGTAACATAAGAAAGCCGCCAACGAATGGCGGCTTTCTTATTTGTACTTGGTAAAAAGTTAGTTGTTTTCGAGAATCTCGAAATTTACTTTCTTTTCCTTAAATTCTTTGAGCGCGATACGCGTCGGTTTTGTTTTACGCATATCGAGATCGACACGCGAGGTGGCACCACGCTGGAGCTGCTTGCTGCGCTGGGCGGCAAGTATGATCATACGGTACTTCGAATCGATCTCAGGTGGATCAATGATCTCTTCCTGTTCGACTATTTCCTCGGTTTCTTCTGCGATGTCTTTGATCTCGTCGGCCATAATTTGGGCTATTCTCCTTCAAACAGATGCCTTGATGCATCGAAACTATCAAGAATACCCTTTATGGCACTGGTTTGTCTATCCGTGGACTGGCGTTCGGCGGTAATGATTGAAGCTAGCTGACGCGAGGCGGTGGGCAATTCTTCATTGACTATGACGTAATCAAATTTCTGATACTCGCTGACCTCGCTAAAAGAATTCTTCAAACGTGTACGCAATTCGTTCGGTTCCTCAGTGTTTCGAGAGGTAAGGCGGGCCCGCAAAACTTCAAATGACGGCGGCAAGATAAAGATACTGATACGTGAACCGTCGAGATCTCGGTTCGCCATCATTTGCAGAGCGCCCTGTACATCGACCTCGACTATCAGATCCTTGCCGGTGTTAAAGACTTTTCGGCTCTCGGCGAGCGATGTTCCGTAAAGGTTTCCGTGGACATTCGCATGCTCGAGAAAGTCGCCGGACTCGATCCGCCGTTCAAATTCCTCGCGGCTGATGAAGAAATATTCACGCCCCTCTTCCTCACCAAACCGCTGCGGTCGCGTCGTGTGCGAACACGAGTAGCCCAGATCGGGCAGCGTCGAACGCACCTCTTTTATCAGCGTTCCTTTGCCGCCGCCTGAGGGTGAGCTGATGATGATGAGATTGCCTTTCATTTCACCAATGTAAAACGGAAAATGGAAAACGGAAAATGAAAACCATTACGTGCTATTGGCCTTTGCGGTTTTGATCGAAACGGTGAGAATTTTCTGTAATTCTCGGCAATCAATCAAAAGAGAATCAGCTTGATCGGGACTAATGTATTCACTATCTCTCAAAAGGTCCAGCCAATACTGAGTTTCAAAGGATTCTTTGAGCGAAATTGACAGCTTATGAATAAAATCAGCCTTAGACTGGGCCTGATTTCCTTCCACGACATTCGCACCAATCGAAGTGCCTGATCGCAAAACTTGTTTCGACAAAACGTATTCTTTTTTTTCGGTCGTTAGGAATTTGTATAGATTAACTATTCGTAAGGCAAACCTATATGATTTTTCCTTGAGAATATTTTCCTTATTTTCCATTTTCCATTTTCCATTTTTCGTTATTCCACATTTTGAACTTGTTCGCGAATTTTCTCAATCTCGCTCTTGATCGCGAGGGCATTTTCTTTGACCGACATGTTGGTCGTTTTTGAAGTGATCGTGTTCGCTTCGCGGTTTAGTTCTTGGGTTAAGAAATCGAGCCGTTTGCCGACATCGCGGTCGTCTTTTACGATCGTGCGAAAATGTTCGATGTGGGTGCGGAGCCGGGCGATCTCTTCGGAAATATCGGCTTTTTCGGCGAGATATGCTACCTCTTGGGCAAGCCGTGCCTGATCGATCTCGATCTGCGAATCGCTTTTGGCGAGCATGTCTCCGATACGTTTTGTCAGCCGCTGACGATATTCTTCTGCGACGTTATCGGCGTCGGCTTCGATCGGCGGCAGTCGCCGTTCGATCTCGGCGAGGCGGGATTCCAGCTCATCCGAAAGCATTGAGCCTTCCTTTAGCCGCATCTTTTCGAGGTCATCTAGAGCGAGGGAAAAGACCTTTTCAATCGCCGCTAGAAAATCCGCTGTCGGCTCTTCTTTTTTTGTCGAGACCACATTTGGTAGACGTGCGATGACGTTGATGTCGGGCTCGCCGGTCAAGGCAAATTCGGTTTGCATGTCTTTCATTGCAGCAAGAAAACCCGTTATCAGCGGGCGGTTTAGTTCGTATTCGACATCGCTGGTGCGGTCGTACTGCAGATTTACATCTACGCGGCCGCGGGTCAGACGTCCGCCGATAAGGCGCTTGATCTCGGATTCAAGCTGCTGTAATTCGCTTGCAAGCCGCAGATTGATGTCGAGAAAACGATTATTCACAGTCTTGAGTTCGACGGTGATCGCAAAATTGTTGTCGGTGATCGACGCACGGCCAAAGCCTGTCATTGATTTCATAATTCTGTATTTCCAGCGGTTTCGCTATCGGCGAACTGCAGCTCGTATAGCATCTTATAAGTGCCACCTTGGTTTAACAGCTCGTCGTGAGTGCCCATCTCGATGATCTTGCCTTTTTCCATCACGGCAATATTATCGGCCTTGCGGATCGTTGAGAGACGATGGGCGATGACGATCGATGTGCGATTTTCCATTAAGTTGGCGAGCGCCTTTTGGACGAGCCCCTCGCTTTCGGTGTCGAGAGCGGATGTTGCTTCGTCCAGGATCAGTACAGGGGCATTGACCAGCACGGCACGGGCGATGGCGATTCGCTGGCGCTGACCGCCCGATAGCAGCACGCCGCGTTCGCCGACGAGCGTTTCGTATGTTTCGGGCAGGTGCTCGATGAACTCATCTGCGTAAGCGATGCGTGCGGCCTCGGCAACCTCTGCATCAGTTGCGTTATGTTTGCCGTAGGCGATATTTTGCCGGATCGTGTCGTTAAAGAGAACCGTTTCCTGTGTCACAAGTGCCATTTGCCGGCGGAGGCTCAATATCTCAGTATACCGCAGGTCCACTCCATCCCATAGGATCGCCCCCTCGGTCGGATCGTAGAGGCGTTGGATAAGCCGCGTGAGGCTCGATTTTCCGCCGCCGCTCTGGCCGACAAGGGCGACCATCGAGCCTTTTGGTATCTCAAGGTTGATGTCCTCCAGTATCTTTCGCTTACTGTTGCGGTAATTGAACGAGACGTTTGCGACAACGATCTTGTCCTTTAGAGGCTGTAACGTAACGGGATCTGTCTTTTCGGGCAGCACGTCATTTTCATCCAGAATGTCCCAAACATCCCTCGCGGCCGCAAAAGCTTTTGTGACCTCATTATGCTGACGCGAGATCTTTCGCATCGGGTCGTAGCTGCGTAACAGAAAAAAGAGAAACGTAAAAAACTGCGAGGGGTCGAGCCGGTCGGTACTGATCTCACTAAGGCCAAAATATATTAGGACGATGATCGCCACAATGCCAATAAACTCAATTGAAGGGGTCGATGTAGCAGAAATCCGTGCGGCTCGCAGATTGGCCTTGGCGATGACTTTGGCTGATGTTAGAAAGCGTTCGCGTTCTCGGTCCTCAGCCGCATATGCTTTGACGATAATGTGGTTCGATAGAGCTTCTTGGGACGTATCGTTCAGGTCTTTATTGCCTTTGAGCGAGACATCAGCTAGGTTGCGCAGGCGGCGGCTAAAACTTGAAGTAAGATAACCGATGATCGGAGCGATTATGAGCGAGCCAAGCGTTAGGCGCCAGTTGTAGTAAAAGGCTGCACTGAGAAAGAAGACAAGCAGGAAACTCTCGCGAAGCACATCTCGTAAATTCGAAGAGACGGCCGATTCGATCGCGGAGCAGCTTACGACGAGACGCGACACGAGATAGTTCGTGCGGTGTTTTTCATAAAATACAGCTGATTGTTTTAACAAGTGATCGTACAGTTCGCTGCGAAGCTGCAGGATAGCCGACTGGCCGATGCGGGCCATCAAATACGACGAGAAATACTCGGCAATGCCCTTTAGGATCGTGAATGACAGCAAGAGGCCGGCGATCATCATCCAGGCCCTGAACCAGTCATCACGGGGTATCAAACTGTTGAGGTCAAATAGGGTCTTGGTCTTAGTTGTGGTGGTTTGGAGAAATTGATCGAAAATTGGAACGATCATCGCCCCGATCGCGGTTTCAAATACCGCGCCGAGGATCATTGCTACGACCGCTAACAGGAAAATGCCCCAGTAAGGGCGAACATATTTTAGAAGCCTTTTAAGATCTTTCATTCGTCTACAAAATCTTGAATATACTGTAGATAGCGGCGAGTTGCCAGTGGCTATATCCTTGCAACTATCAAAAGATTTATGGCATCTTTACAAAAAGCGCAGCCTTTTTGGAGAAAATATATGAATAATACCGGCTTTTCCAAGTTATTGGCGATCCTATTTTTGATGACTTCATCGACATTTGTTGTGTTTGGACAGCAAGCCGACGTTACTCGCAGAACGACGGCGATCACTTATCCGCTTGACGATACGGTCGATGTTCAATTTAAGGGAACGACCCGGTTTCCGCGCATGAAAGGCGATGCAAGAGTCCGACGGACAACCAAAAGCCAGACCAAGATCGATCTGTCGGTCGAGAAAATGCCGCGCCCGTTCGAACTTGGGCCCGGGTATGCAACTTATGTTGTTTGGGCGATCTCGCCCGATGGCCAGGCAGATAATCTGGGGGAAATAAAACGCAGCGGCATATTTTTTATTGACTCCAAGCTTACTGTCACGACGCCGTTGCAGACCTTCGCGATCATTATCACTGCGGAGCCGCACTTTATGGTGACGCGTCCGAGTCAGCAGATAATGATGGAAAATCTCTATCCGACTACCACCACCGGCAAACGGATCGGAACGATCCCGTCGGTCACGTATTTTGGTAATTCGAGCGACTATTTTCGCGATCCGCGAACACCTGAGATAGCCGAGACAGACTATGCAAAGACCCCGCCGGCAATCTTGCAGGCAAGACAGGCGGTCGCTCTTGCTAAATATGCCGGTGCAGATCGTGATGCGACCGTCGAACTTGCCGAAGCGACGACTTTGCTGCAGAACGCGGTCAACGCATTTGATGCAAGACGAGACTCGGATACCGTTGATATCGCCGCCCGTCGGTCGATCAGTGCGGCCGTTAAGGCGGAATCTCTTGCCTTACAACGAAAAGAGGCGCGCGAAAAACGTAACGAAAAGATCCGCACCGATTCCGAGATCCGCAGCGCCGAAAATCGATTTAGCGAAGCTCAGGATGAGATCACCGATCTTAAGGCTGAACTCGCTCGCGAGATCCGTAACCGCGAGCTTGCGGAGCGAGACGCGATGAACTATTCAAATCAGGTCAAAGAACTCCGTGACGAAAATGGGCGTCTGCGGGAGGACCTCGGCCGCATACGTGTCGAGGCCGAAAATGCAAACGCCAAACTGGCTGCCGCGGAAAAGGAAAAACAGGCGATCGAGCAGCAGCGTGCCAGTGAATCCAATGCCGCTAAGATCAAGGCCGCCGAGGGCGAGCTGATCGCATCACTTAAAACATTTGGCACCGTTGCAAAAAACGAACGCGGTATCGTGTTGACCCTACCCGAAACCCTTTGGACGGGGTCGCGCTCAAGTACATTTGTCCCTCAGGCGGATGGCAAACTCACATCCTTGGCTGAGATACTTGAGAACAACCGTGATTACCGAATTGCTATTGAGTCGCACACAGATAACTCTGGTGACCCGACGGTGGTCCAGTCAATGACTGAAAAACGCTCCTATCTCGTTGCAGATAAATTGGCGTCGCTAGGCATCGACGAGGGCCGGATCGTAGCGAAAGGGTACGGAGCAATCTCACCGCTATTTCCAAATACGACTGCCGCAAACCGGGCAAAGAACCGTCGGTTAATAGTTGTTCTGAGCCTGATGCCTTAAGACGTTTTGATCAAATAAACCTCAACCGGGGCAATTCCTACAAAGCAGTGTGAAATAAACCAATAGCTTGGTAGGTTTTTGGCGCGCTCTGTGTTAATATTCCAGCGAAATTCATAAAATCGTATTGAAAACGAAGCGAAGCACTCGCCGTTAATTTTGTTAGCTCAGGCACCCTCAAGGTTGTAAAACCGTTCGGAGATGCCATCTTACTCATAAGTCTTAGTGGAGCGTTAAAATCAACATGAAAAAATCCTTTGGGTCATTTATTGCTTTAAATCGCAGAATGTTTCTTTTGTCAGGCGTTGTCTTGTGCATTGCCGCATTTGGTATTGCTGCATGGCAGATCAACGCCGCGGGCTCCTCGCAAAACGGCAATGCCCAAAATAATGGGAAGGAGCAAGGTAATGCTGGAAATCCTTCGGCAACACCGGGCGACACTAGGCCAATAAGTCGTGTTGAGGCTACTTTCCGTGGCGTGATCACTCCCACGAAGTCTGACACTTCACCACCGCTACGTGACATCAAGCCGATTTTGGGTAATCGAACCCCAAAGCGGCCAAATGAAGAAAGGGATATTATTCCTCGCACACCTGAGATCCCAAAGGAGCTATGGAAAAATGATCCGGTCGTGCAGTCTTTTCTTGGAGATCGCGATATACCGGCCCCGATAGTCAGCTTTAACGGCTCACCGACGAGCACTGCGGGGTTTGCTCCGCCTGATCCGAACGGCGATGTTGGCCCTAACCACATTGTCACGATGTGGAATTCTCAGTTCCAGATCTTTGATAAAACAGGTACGTCCATGTTTGGGCCGGCTAACATCAATACACTATTTACCGGGTTTGGTGGTCCTTGCCAAACTGAGAATGCCGGTGACCCTGTCGTGTTATATGATCAACTCGCTGACCGTTGGTTTCTTTCGCAGTTCACGGCCGCGGGACCCAGTTTTTTTGTTTGTGTAGCTATCTCAACGACTTCTGATCCGACGGGAACATATACACGTTATGCCATCCCGACGGGAACAAATTTTCCGGATTACCCCAAAATGGGTGTTTGGCCGGATGCATATTACATCAGTACGCGTGAATTTTCTGCTGCGGGGCCTTTTGCAGGTGTTGGAGCCTACGCGATCAACCGTGCTCAGGCGCTAGCTGCTAATCCGGCGGCTCAGGTCCTATCCTTTCTAGCGCCGCCTACAGTGAACGAAACTACAGGGGACGGATTACTGCCATCAGATCTTGATGGTCTCACGCCGCCGCCGGCGGGGAGCCCAAACTATTTTGTTGGAACACAAGATACTAACGGCCCGTACACGTCACCGAGTGACGCTATAAATATTTGGAAGTTCACGGCGAACTTTACCACTCCGGCAAGTTCATCATTTGTGCTAACCAACACGGTTGTGGTATCGGCATTTAACTCGATCTTAGCCCGATGTGCTGGAACCCGCGCGTGTATTCCGCAACAAGGAACTGCTCACCAGATCGACCATTTGGGATATCGACAGCGTCCGCTTTTCCGCCTAGCTTACCGTAATTTCGGTACCCACGAATCGCTTGTCACCAATCAATCGGTTTCGGGCGGCACTGGGCCTAACGGCGAAGTTTCGGGTATTCGATGGTGGGAGATCCGGAGTCCGAATGCTGCCCCGTCGATCTTTCAAGAGGGAACTTTCTCACCGGGTGTGACCGATGGCATTCATCGTTGGATGGGCGCGATCGCGATGGACGGTAGCGGTAATATGGGCATGGGGTATAGTGCATCAAGCGCTACGATGTTCCCCAGTGTTTTTTACACCGGGCGACTAGTTAATGATCCGCTCGGCACGATGCCGCAGGGCGAAGCATCCATCATAAATGGAACGGGTTCAGCAACAGCTCTTAACCGGTGGGGCGACTACACCAGTCTTTCGGTCGATCCGACCGATGACTGCACATTTTGGCATGTCAACGAATACTACCCGGTGACAAGCGCTACCGGATGGCGGCTACGTGTCGGTAGTTTCAAATTCCCGACTTGCGGCGTGCCTACGGGTACCTTGAGCGGCACAGTTACAAATTGTACGACAGCAGCGCCTATCAACGGAGCAACCGTTACGCTGACCCCAGGCGGCTATATTGGCGGATCTATCGCGTCGGGTGCATATAATGTAACGGCTCCCGGGGGTAATTACACGGCGACCGCTACTAAGGCAGGGTGGGCATCCGGAGCGGGTGCGACGGGACCGGTAACCATCACAAATAGCGCCAATACTGTGGCAAACTATTGTTTGGTACCTTCCGCTGTTCTAAATCCGACCACTACCCCCGCTATACCCACAGGAAACGGTTTTGTTGAACCGAATGAATGTAATTCGATAAATCTGCCGGTCACAAATAGCGGTACCGGCACAGCGACATTGGTGAACGCGGTGCTTACGACCACAACGCCTAATGTCACCATTACTCAGGCAAACTCCGCGTATCCTGACATCGCTCCGGGTGGAACTCAGACAAATACAACACCATTCCAGATATCGACAAATGGTTCGGTCGCTTGTTTCACGAGTATCAACCTGACCTTGACGGTCAACTTCACAGGCGGTACCTCGCCGCAGGTGATCAATTTCACGGTGCCTGTAGGCCAAGCTGCAAATCCAAACTATTCGTTTACCTCGACGGCAGGCAATACGATACCCGGCGTACCGGCTAGCGGTGTGTTGGTTGCTGGTACGCAAGCTGATGATGCGGTCGTAAACATTATTGCTCCGTTCGCGTTCACCGTTTATGGCACCACGAATGTTGCCAGCGGAGCGACACTTCGTGTTACGACGAACGGGAACATGCAGATCACGAGTGCTACTGGTTCATCGCGAGAAGCGAACTCAGCAACACTACCAAGTCTCGGTAACACTGGTTTCGGAACCGGATCATTTGATGCTTCTACACCGGTTCTTATGCCCTATTGGGATGACCTTATTATGACCACCGCACGGTCCCCGCTGGCTGGTATTTATCAGCAAACCGTCGGTGTAGCCCCGAACCGGCAATGGGTGGTCGAATGGCGAGCCCAGCACTGGAATGGCGGCACTGCCGAGGTAGGAATTACCACAAATTTCGCCATCGTATTTAATGAGGGATCGGATAACTTCTCGTATTACTATGCGTCGACCGGAGCGGGGACGCATACTGGCGGGGCTACGTCTACGATCGGCGTTCAGGCGGCAACCACCGGCACATTATTCACACTTCACTCGTTTGATACGGCCTCGGTAACCCAAGGAACCCGGCTCGCGGCTGCTCGTACCGCCGGAGCTTGTGCACCGGGAACGGGTGGTTGTGCGACGGCTTCGGGCGTTGAAGTGTCGGGTCGCGTGCTGACATCAGCCGGCGGCCGTGGGCTTCGTGGTGCTCTCGTCATTCTCAGAGATGAGAATGGAAACGAGATCACTACGGCGACCGGCGCAATGGGTAATTTCCGGTTTGCCGAAGTTGAGCCGGGACACACCTATGTTGTGACGATCCGCAATCGTCGTTTCCAGTTTGCACCACAAGTGCTGACCATAAACGACAGCGTAACGGATCTCGTCTTTACTCCGGAATAGGAGTAAGACGAAGGTCTTGTTATAAGTCTTAAGGCGGCTTTTCGGAGCCGCCTTTTTTTAATCTTTTAGGATAAGTATTCGGTGAGGCGGCAGTCCGAGCATGCATTCGTCGCCGGGTTTGAGTGCAGGAACTTTTAACACACAGGTTTTGATCGCCAATCCGGAGGCGTCAAACTCAACGATCGACGTTGCTCCTCCGAATTTTATCGACTTTACGACGGCTCTGAGCAGATTGTCCTCGGGGCGGGTCACGCCGGGCGTCATTGAAACCAGCTCGGGTCGGATTGCAAGGGTCATGTTTTGATTGATCGGGCCGAGCCGTTTCTTGTTCGCGCGGTGGGCAAAGATCCGGTGCTCGCCCTCGATCGTGTGAAACTCCGGCAGATCATCGTCCGACGAAGTCAGTCGTCTCGCAACAAATAGGTTATTCTCGCCGGTCATTCGTGCGGCCTCGATGGTGGCCGGATTATCGTACATGTCCTGCGGCATGCCCGTTTGCCTTATCTCGCCGCGTGAGAGGAACGCGACCTCATCCGTCAAGTCCATTATCTGGTCAAAATCGCTCGTCGCAAAGATCACGACGCGGTTTCGCTGTTTTGCGGCTTTTCGTATAGCGGCAAAACAGGCGTCACGCAGGGTAGGGTCCATCTGCGAGAAAGGATCGTCGAGCAACAGCACGCGTCCGGCGTTCGCGATCGCGGCTTCGAATTTGTCGAACTGACCCTCGCCGCTCGATATTCCGCCGGCAAAATAGCCGAATAGCTGCTTGAAGCCCTTCGCGTCGCTGCCGTCGTGAAAGGTGACGTTGCGATCCTTTGCCTTGACGAGGGTGATGTCATTGCCGTCGAGAGCGATGGTGCCGCCGTTATGCTTGACCTGACCGGCGATGACCTTGAGCAGAGCAGACTTGCCCGAGCCCGACGCTCCGAAAAGCCCGATGACGCTGCCGCCCTCTACCTCGAACGACACATCTTTCAGTGCCCACGCGTTACCATAGCGTTTTGATATTTTATCAACTGCCAGCGTCATATTATTAGCGAAAATGAAACTTATCCGGACGGTTTTCGTGCAAAGAAAAGTATGCTGTTGTCATCATATCAATGCAAGTATAAACTCAACGAAGATGACGGAAATCAAGAAAAGTATCAAGCGAAAGCTGCTCCACGCGGGAGGATGGCAAGTAGCAAAGCGGGTCGCTAAGATGATCCCATTTGGTGGCACGGTGGTCGCGGCCGTTCTTGTCGGCAGCGATATCAGAAATAAGGGCGTCGCAAAAGGTATATTAAACTCCGGCATCGACGCTGTTCCGTTCGTCGGGCTGGCAAAAAACGCGATCGAGCTTTTTAAGGGCGATTTTATCCCCGATAAACAGAAAAAGGTAAAAGTATGATGAGACATCTAATAAAGGGAACGCTCCTGTCGGCAATGTTATTGGCCGCGTGTGTTTTGCATGTTAGTGCACAGATGCCGCGAAAGACGCCAAAACCTATGGCGACGCCACCGGTCCTGAGCGGAGCCGAGATCATCAGCCGTGCTGACGATTTTCCGGAGATCGAAACGGTAAAAGTGGCTCCGACCAAAACCACAACAAATTCTAATGCCAACGCCGCAAATATCCGGGAGTTGAACGAACGCATCAAAAAGCTTGAGGGAAACCAGACCAGTACCTACGACGAGAAACAAAAGCGGATGCTGCTCAATCTCGACATCCTGACGCGTGCCGAGCAGCGGAGTGATAGTCTCCGCAAACAGCTTTTCGAAATGATCGAGAAAGAGAATACCGTGAGAGCGCGGATCGATCAGTTAAGTACCGAAATTCGCCCTGAGATGATCGAACGGACATTGCAGCTCTCGGGGTCGATGAAACCCGAAGAGATCCGCGAAAATCGCCGCAAAAGCATCGCGGCCGAGCGGTCCAATCTCGAATCCTTGCTAACCGAGATCGTCAACAACAAGGCGACCGTCTCCGTCACGCTGCAAAAATCCGACTTGCTGGTCGAAAAACTCCGTCTCAAACTCGAAAAGGACATCGACGACGCATTAACTGATCCGCCGATCGATAACTAAGAGCTTTTGTCACGAATTTACACGAATTTTCACGAATAAGAAATTGTTCGTGATTTTTTGTCAGTTCTTGGTCCATGTTGGTCAACTTGGTCCGGACCGGACCAAGATGTTGATCAAAAATAACCTGCAAGACAATGCAACCTCGTCCGTTCTCATAATGTCTAACCTAGAGTTCAGGCACCGGGGCCGTATTACGAATTGGGAGAACATTATGACGTTTAGATCTTTTGCTGCTGTTGTCGGCATTGCTTTTTCTGCATTTATTTTTAACCTCACGACGCCTGCACAGGGCATTATTATCCCGATAGTCTGCGACTTTCGACCTTGTAGGCCGCGGCCGATTCCGCAGCCGCTGCCAAACGCTCTGCCGGTCAAATCGATCAAACTCGACACTAAGATCAACGGCCAGGTGGCGACGACGCATGTCGAGCAGGTGTTTAGGAACGACACGCAGTATACGCTGGAGGGGACGTACTTTTTCCCGATACCCGAGACGGCGTCGATCGTGGAGTTTGCGATCTGGGAAAACGGCAAAAAGTTGGTCGGCGAGGTGCGTTCGCGCGAAGAGGCCCGGCGGATATACGACGAAATAGTGCGTCGGCAAAAAGATCCGGGTTTGCTCGAATACGCGGGCAAAGATCTTTTCCAGGCATCAATATTTCCCATTCCGCCAAATTCCGACAAGAAACTCGAAATGACATATACGGAGGTGCTCAAGGCCGATTCCGGCACCGTCGCTTACCGCTATCCACTCGGGACGGGCCGAAACGTGTGGCAGCCGCGGCCATTGCCGATGCAGGACATAGTGATCCAGGGGCGACGCGATACAAATATGCCGCGTCAGCAGTTTGGCACGATCTCCGGCACGATCGAGATCGTGGGCAAAGAAGCGCTGCGAAATATCTATTCGCCGTCGCACAAGATCGAGGTGACGAATAAAGGCGAGACGGCGGCGAAAGTATCTTTTGAAACGACGAGTAATGACAGCGACTTTTCGCTGTTCTACGGGCTGTCCAACAACGATTTTGGCATGTCGCTCGTTACCTATCGCGAACCGGGCAAGGACGGCTACTTTTTGCTGATGCTCTCGCCAAAAGACAACATTTCTGAAAAACAGTTGGTGAGCAAGGATATTGTTTTTGTGCTCGATACGTCGGGGTCAATGGCGGACGAAGGCAAGATGGACAAGGCTAAAAAGGCCCTGCTGTTTGGCATCCGAACCTTGCGCGACGGCGACAGATTTAACGTCATCAACTTTGCGGGTGAGGAACATCTGATGGAACGCGGCTTGATCACCGCCAACGCCGCAGGCAAGAAACGCGGCGAGGAATTTGTCCAACGGCTGACCCCAACCGGCGGAACTAACATCAACGATTCGCTCGTACAGTCGTTAAAGCAATTTGAAAAGGGTGACCGGCCAAAGATGCTTGTTTTTATGACGGACGGCCTGCCGACGGTCGGTGAAACGAACGTTGATAAGATCATAGCCAATTTGAAGAACGCCAAGAGCGTCGATGTGCGTATTTTCCCGTTCGGGTTTGGGTATGATGTCAACACGACCTTGCTTGATAAGATAGGCACGGAAAACTCAGGCATCTCGGACTACGTCCAGCCAAAAGAGGATCTTGAGATCAAAGTCTCGAGCTTTTTCCAAAAGGTCAGTTCGCCGGTGCTCGCAGATCTCGACCTCGATTTTGGGCCGCTGCTGACCGAATACACTTACCCGCGAAAACTCACCGACCTTTTCCGCGGGATGCAGATGACGATCATCGGGCGGTATAAGAACACGAATGATCTCAAGAACATTACGCTTAGGCTCACGGGCAAATCGGGGACGGAATCACGTTCGTTTAATTACACGAACCTTGATTTTCCTGTTCGCTCAGACGAAAATAGCTTTTTGCCGCGTCTGTGGGCGAGCCGCCGGGTGGGCTGGCTGCTGGAACAGATCCGCAATAACGGCGAGACCAAAGAGGTTCGCGACGAGGTCGTCCAACTTGGCACACGTTACGGACTCGTGACGCCCTATACGTCGTATCTCGCGACCGACGGTTCGATGGCAAATGTCAGCCGCGACGCTCCGGCTGCTGCTGATATGATGATCGCCGGACAGGCTCGTGCAAAGGAAAAGAGCGGAGCCGGTGCCGTCACGATGAGCACGCAGCAAAACGCTATGAAGATGAATTCGGGCCTCTATCAGATGGACGGAGCCGACAAAGACGACTCGAAACAGATCGTGCTGCGAAACACACAGACAAATCAATTTGTGGCGAATAAGAACTTTATAAACCAAAACGGCGTCTGGGTGGACTCCGATTTCAACCCGAATTCGGAGCGACCGGAGACGGGCGTGAAGTTTGCCAGCGACGAGTATTTCAAACTCATCGAACGCGAACCGGGCCTTGCCCCGTATCTCTCGCTCGGCGAACAGGTCGTCGTTGTCTGGAAGGGAATGGTGTATCGGATAACGAAATAGAATGCATAACACTAAGATAAGGTGATTTTCGAGCGTGGAATGTTTATTCTATATTATCGAAGATCACCTTTTTTTGTCGGAGGCTTTGCATTGAAAAGTTTTATAGCGATTTGTTTACTTATAGTTGGTGTAGCTATCGGCTCGTTCGGGCAGAACGGTTGGGTGCAACGTTCGGCAAATACGCAGAATGATCTCGTCGCCGTTTATTTCACCGGCGCCGAGAAAGGCTGGATCGCTGGCGATAACGGTTATCTTGCCTCGACGACGGACGGCGGCAAATCTTGGAATCCGTATCCTCTCAACACGACCGAAGACATCAACGAGATCTATTTTCGAAACGACGACAATGGATATCTTGTCGCGGGGCGAAAGATGTACAGCACCCGAGACGGGGGCAGAACGTGGCAGGAGATACGCATCTACCGCAGTGGGGAATTTGGTGCCGCCCGGCCTGAGTTTTTGAGTATTCGGTTCTCGGACAAAAAACGCGGGTATGTTGTCGGCTCAGTCCTGCGGACAAGCGGAAGTGACGATATTGTGGTCGATTCGCTGCTGATGCGGACCGAAGACGGCGGCGACACTTGGCGGCGGATCACCGTCCCGTCAAAGGCCGAGCTGTTTCACCTCGATTTTGACGGCAACTCACGCGGCTGGATCGTCGGTGACGGCGGCGTAATACTTGCCTCGACCGATGAGGGCAACACGTGGGTGAAACAAAGTTCCGGCACGACGATGCCGCTTTATAACGTCCATTTTCGCGACAGCAAAGAGGGCTACATTGTCGGCAAATCGGGCACCATCTTGCGCACCGAGAACGGTGGAGCATTTTGGGAAAAGGTTGGGACGAATTTCAAAGACACTTTCATGCGTGTTGATTTTGCCGACGACAAGAACGGTTGGGCCGTCGGATACGCCGGAACGATCCTCCGTTCGGGTGATAAAGGCAGATCCTGGATCCGTCAGGAAAGCGGAACGCGCGATCGTATTTACGGCCTGTTTATGGATAAAAAATACGGCTGGGCCGTCGGTGCAAAGGGCCTCATTTTACATTTCAAAAAATAATCAAAAAAAAATGCTTTCTTCCCTTGTTTTGATTAACACTTTTGTAAAACTGTGCTATATTTCATAACAATTTCCGTTAACTTTACGTTTACATATCACAAAATTTGATCGGCGATCTATTTCTTGGGAGGGAAACAGATGTTAAGAAAGCACTTTTTTAAGGCGTTCGCGCTTTTTGTAGTCACCTTTGCGCTCGCGAGCGCAAATTTCGCACAAGGTACGACCTCGCGTATCACCGGTACAGTGACCGATTCGTCGGGGGCGGTCGTTGCGGGAGCCAATGTGTCACTCAAACGTGACGGCACTGGAACCGCAATAACTACACAAACTAACGACAACGGTAATTATACGTTTGACCTTATTCAGGCGGGCAATTACGAGGTCAAGGTTGAAAAGCAAGGGTTTAAGACCTCCATTTCGAAAGGCAATTCGGCCTACGTGAATTTACCATCTACGGTGAATTTCGTATTAGAGGTTGGCGATGTTTCGGCAACAGTGAGTGTCGAAGGATCTGCCGAAATTGTGCAAACTGCAACTTCTGGAAATAT
>JBGTII010000005.1:0-8059 GCA_041745735.1 Pyrinomonadaceae bacterium
TAAGATCCACGCTTCCCTGTCGGTTGATAACGACGGGGTTTTGTCCGTTGCTGACACAGGCTCGACCAACGGAACATTCATCAACGGCCAGCGTATTTCTTACGGCAAGGCAACGCGTTTGGTGGCGGGGGACCGTCTGAAATTTGGCACGGTTGAAGTCGAATTTGCACCGGTCGAAGTTTCGTCGAATATTGAGGAAAGTGACCAAAATGTTTCTGACGCCAAGACAATAGCGATCGACGGTTTGGAGTTTACGAGCCGGACATCTTCCGAAGAAGAGAAAGCCGCGGATGCCGTTGAAGAACCAGAAAAATGAGCCTGTTATCACTCATATTTATCGATTGGTCAAAATGGAAGCCGGAATATATCTTTGGCGGACAGGTGCTCGAACGTACGCCAGCCGGACTCTCGATATTCTATATGATCGGGCTCGGTATCCTTATCGGCTTTCTGATAATCACTTTCTTTGATAATTTTCGCCGCCCCAAATTCACATTCGAGCAAAACCTGCCAAAAGAGGTGCAGCGGCGGATAACGCAGACAGTCGCTAATCGCGGGCTGTTTGTGTGGCAGATCTTCTTTGCGGTGATCGCACTGGCTGTTTTTGGCTTTCAGGTCTATTGGACATATTACGCCGACGAGACGAATGAGCAATTTCAAGCGCTAAGCTACAAAGATCTGCGGACCCGACGAACGACCGCCGCGACCTTGCGCGGCTGGATGCTCGATAGAACGGGCAAACTCGATGCTGCACTCGCACGGTATAAAGTCAATCAAAATGGTGAGATCGAGCGTTCATTTCCGCTTGAAAAAGAGATGGCACATCTCCTAGGCACCGAACGCGGGACGCCGGGTCTCGAACGCACTTTGTATAAAAGAGAGGCCGACCCAATGCCCGAGGCGTGGGAAATACTGACCAAATACCGCAAACCCGAGCCGGAGCAAAAGGATGTCAGGACGACACTCGACCGCGACCTGCAATTATTTGTAGCAAAGCAGCTTGAGGGCAAGAAAGGTGCGATAGTCGTTCTAAATCCGCAGACGGGTGATGTTCTAGCGATGTATTCAAATCCGTCGTATAACCTCTCCGAGGCTCAAAATCTTAACTCTTACCTGAAATTAGAGGGTGACAAAAATCAAAAGCCGCTGCTTAATCGCGCGACCCGCGAATATTACGTGCCCGGATCGACATTTAAGACAATGACGATGATCTCGGCGTTTCGGGCAAACAAACAGGACCTTTTGTTGGATGATCTACCCGCACCCGATTGCTACACACCGTTTCGCGGTTCGCGGCCGATATGCGACGACGGTGGCAGCTGCGATGTGTGCGCGACAAACGTCCCGATCCGCGAGGCATTTAAGGTATCGAGTAATCAATATTTCGCACATTTGGCGAATGAACTTGGACGTGAACGTATGGCCGAGACCGCACGTTTACTGGGCATAATGCCGGTCGATGCCGCTAAAGACGCTTTAACGCAAGGTTATTTCGCCGATATCTGGAACACAAGTGACAAACGCATCGCCGCGGCCCTCGCTCCGGCTCGGGCGACGATGGTGACGGGCAAAGAATTGAGCCTTTACGATTTCGGCATCATCGGCATGGGTCAGGGCTTGGTGTCACAAATGACGCCGTTTCAGATGGCACTGATCGCCGCCGCACCAGCAAATCTGAAAGGCCAACTGATGAAGCCAAAGATCGAAGCCGATCAGCCCCCACAGGCTTTCGCTAGTGTTTTGTCGCCGCAACAGGCCGCTGTAGTTCGCGAAATAATGTCCACCGTAACCGAAGAAGCAGGTGGCACCGGTGGCCGCGTACGAGCTGCTCTCGCGGGAACGGGCATCATGGCAGGCGGCAAGACCGGAACTGCCGAAAAGGACAATTCCCCGCGATTTGACCCAAAAACCGGCGAGCGGATGTTCGTCATGAAAAAGAAAAAAGATGCGAACGGGTCAATTATTGAATATAAGGATTTCCTCACATACAACCGCACCGACGGCTGGTTTATCTGCATCGCACCGATCGAAAATCCGCAACTTGCGATTGCCGTTGTGATTGAAGACATTGGCAACCAATACGGCGGTGGCACTGCGGCCCCGGTCGCTGCAAATGTGATACTTAAAGCACGCGAACTCGGCCTGTTGGGCGATAAGTACCGTCCAAAAGCCCCGGTGCAAAAGCCAGTCGCAAAGAAAAAGAAATAGGTGAAAAACAGAACGTCTTCACATTTTTTTATCCTCGCATTGATCGTCCTGATGACGGCGATCTCGCACTATTCGATCCATTACGGCGCACTGATTCGCGGTTATGACACATCTTCGCTGACCGCAATTCGCAATCTGTTACTCCTTTCTTTGCTTGCAATTATCCCCGTCCTGTTAAAGCGGTTTATTAGATTCGACGGCAACTGGACTCTTTATACTTCCGCGGTGCTCCTGTTCTCAATTGGCCTGACTGTCCAATATCGTCTCTTTAGCGACCCGGAATACACTTCGCGAAAGGACAAGGCCGAAGCGAGACAGGAAAAGCTCAAAACCCTGCAGCTTCACTACATTCAGGAAAATTATTCGGCTGAAAAGAAGCAGATAATGGGGCTGCCCGCGACCCCGCCGTCGCCGGTCGATCTGTCAGCGGAAACCCCTAGGCCGTCGAACGATACATTCACAAGCGTTTTCACGTCTGGCAATACGATCAATCCTCTGCTCGCCTTTGTCGGGCTGATCGGAGCATTTATAGTGATCCGGCGTGAGGACGTGCTCAAACTGTTGCAAAAGAACGGGTTCCTGATCGTCCTGCTAACGCTCGGGCCCCTAATTTTGGCGGCGATCACGTCGCGTGCCGGTAAATCTATCGGCAACATGACGCCTTGGGAACCTGCAAAAATCCCTTTTTTGATAGGTTTTGCGGCGATATTGTCGGTACTTTACCGCAATCTTGCTCGCACATACTGGGGCGTGCCGAGGGCAAAGGACGTCGTCCCGCTCGTTTTTATGGCCGCGTTGCCGTTTTTGCCCTTCTTTTTGCTCAAGGACTTTGGGCAGATGATGGTTTTCAGCTCCGTGTACGCGACGCTTTATCTCATCGCGGTTCGACGCTTTTCACAACGTTTTGTGCTTGTCGGCAGTGTTTTACTGGTTGTTTCGATACTGGTGGTCGGTGCGTTACCGGCTAGTACTCAAGAAAAGATCCCGCTCTTGCCGAGTGCTGCGGCTCCTGTTAAGAAAATTTTGCCTGACCGGATACAGCAGCGGTTTCACTTGTGGCTTGACGGGTTTAACCCACCTGATCCGCAGACCACGTGGTGGAAGGGCGACTACGACGAGTATTATCAAAAGCTCGTCGAGAAAGACCCTAATTTGCCACAAATGATCGCCGAAGACCCTGATCTGCAGCGGACGATCAATGTCGATGCCTGGTTTGATATTTTGGCGTTTCAGCCCGCTCAGGCGACGTTTGGGCTCGCATCGGGCGGCACGACCGGACGTGGTTTGGGGCTCGGATATCCGGAATTGATACCGGTCGCAGATTCGGATTACATCTTCTCCGCTCTGGCCGAAGAACTTGGACTTTTCGGGGGTTTGTTGGTAACCTTTGCGTTGATCGTTTTTGTCAGCGCCGGGGTCCAAACGGCCCGCGAATCGCGTGATATGTTCAGCAAATTGTGCGGCATCGGGCTGTCGGCCTTTATCGGATTTCAGGCGTTGGTAAATATCGGCGGCATCACGCGGGCTTTGCCGATGACAGGCATTACCTTGCCGTTTGTCAGCCACGGCGGGTTTAGCTTGATCACAAGCTTTTGTATGCTTGGGATGCTGATGGCATTTTCGCATAGAAACGCAATGGATCGCCGTAAAGATCAGTTTGAAGTAACGTCTTAATAATATCGGCGTAAGTGTTAATAATATTACGTTTTGGAGATCGGCCAATGGATACCAATACCCGCATTTTGTCAGCCGCAGTTAGTGACCGCGGCCTGAGTGAAAAACGCCCTCAAAATGAGGATTCGTTCCTCGAAATGAACAAAAGCGGTATCTTCGCCGTCGCGGATGGCGTTGGTGGTGCTCAAGCAGGCGAAGTGGCGTCGCAGATGGCGATGGAGATCCTTGGCGAGGCATTTATCAACCTGCCCACGGGTGCCGACGCCGCGACTGTGATGCGGACGGCTATAGAGCGAGCAAACACCGCCATACATCAGATGGCTCACGAGCTGCCGCAGCTCGCGTCCATGGCGACGACGATCGTTGCCCTGCACATCGACGGCCAGGTCGCGACGATCGGACATGTCGGCGATTCCCGTCTGTACCGCGTCGACCGCGGAGGTGATCTATACCGCGAAACTGACGATCATTCGGTTGTTGCCGACGAGGTTCGGGCCGGCCGGATGACCGAGGAACAGGCCGAAAATCACCCGAGCCGTAACGTCATCAGCCGTGCTCTCGGTGCCGAGCCGAGCGTTGATGTCGAGACCAAAACCATCATGATCGGACCGGGCACGTCATTCCTGATCTGCTCCGACGGGATCACGCGCCACATCGCCGACGCCGAGATCAAGGGCGTGCTCACATTTGGTGGCGACCCGGTCGATATTTGCGAATATCTTAAAGGCCTCTGTTACGAACGCGGTGCCGAAGACAACCTAACCGCCGTCGTCGTCAAAGTCTCAGCCGTTACGGTCGATGCAAACGCAGAGACCATCCAGTTCTCCGCCCCAATCGTAGTTGACGAGGACGAACCGACTGTTGCCACGGCACGATCAGTTGTCGAAGATGAGCCCGAGTTGCTCGAACTCGAGGCGCGTGAGCCTGAAATTCCGACATCCGCTTATGCCCCTTCCGATGTGGTATCAGCGATTGAAGAACAAAGGTCCGAGAACCACCAAGAGCAAGAATTTGAGCCGGAGCCGGAACACGAATCACCTGCTGAGGTTAAATCAGAGCTGTCTTCCACTGCCGACGAGCCTTTCTCGATGTTTGGCGGTGAAGCTGTGGCGGACGAGCCAGAAGAAAAGTCCGGTTCGATGGGCCGTATCGTGAGTGCGGTAGGGATGCTGGTGATCGGAAGTGCGATCGGGCTTGGGGTTTACCATTTTGCCCTTGCCCCGAGAGCGGTTGACACGCCGCTGCCGCAGTTGTCGGAGATGCGCTCGGCGAATATTCCGCTGAGTGCTTTCGAAGAGAACCGCCGGGCCGTCGATAAAGACCCAACAAGCTACGTGCAAAAAAATTCGTCGCCGCAGGATACCGAAGACTATTACCTCGTCGGGCGGGCATATCTACTGACGGGCGATTATGTTAAAGCCCGGACCGCTTTTCTCGCGTCTCGTGAACGCCTTGCCGAAGCCGATCCAATAAACGCCGATGTGCTCCGCGACGATCTCGCTATCATGCTCGCCGTCACTAATGACACGACCATCCAGAATATGTTGAAAAAGGAATTTGAGGCGGCAAAGATCCCTTCGAACACGAACACAAACGCTAACTCCAGCGCGAACCGCTGATCTTCTCTTACTTTTGCTTTCCTTTGCGAACTTGGCGGCTACGCGTTAAACAAAATCTATCTCATGCAAAGACGCTAAGGCGGCAAAGAAACCCTACGAACCAACCACCTGCTGTCTGGCCTCAAACAGTATGATACCTGCGGAAACCGCAAGGTTGAGGCTTTCGACGCCGTCGGCCATTGGAATAAGTATTTTTTGATCGACGCTTGCGAGTTCTTCGACGCTCAGGCCGTGAGCCTCCGAACCAAATATCAGCATCACGGGCTTGTTCCAACCCGCGTCCGCATAGCTCGTGCTGCCCGATATGTCAGCGGCTATCGTCGTCAATCCACGCTCGCGGGCCCAATCTATAGCGGCGTCAAATGTCACTTCATCCCACACCGGCACGCGAAAGCTCGCACCCATCGCCGCTCTAGTTGCTTTTGCCGAATAAACATCCGCCGAGCCCGTCGAGACGATCACGCCCGCAACACCCGCCGCCTCAGCCGTGCGGAGTATCGCACCCAGATTTGCAGGGTTATTGATCTCTTTCAAAAACAGCACCACCGGCAAACCCGCGTCCGTCGAACGCAGCCGCTCCTCGATCTTGTGGGCGCCGTCTGACGGACGTTTTGCAATGAGAATGATCCCCTGCGGGTTTTTAGTGTCCGCGATCGAATCAAAAAGCTTTGCCGAAAGCTCAAAAGTGCTTTTCGCCCGATCCGCGACCCGGTGCAACAGGTCGTCATCGACCGCACCGCTCTTAAAGTAGCATTCGTCGATCTCAATGCCCGACCGCAGAGCCTCCGCCGCCAGCCGCTTCCCTTCGACAAAGACCGACGAGTCCCCGCCGCCGTCCCGCACCCGCCGCACCGCCACCAGCCGCTGATTATCCCGGCTAGTTATTTTCTCTTGTCCGTTCATCGCTAATCAATTTAATCACATTACCAAGCACGGAGTCAGTCCCTTCGATGTCAACGTCCGCGAATCTTGCCAATAACACCGCGTTAATGCTACATTTTCCGTGAGCATTTCCCGACGAATACACTCTACTACGGCGACAATCTAAACATTCTCAAACGGTACGTAGATACGTAATCGGTCGATCTCGTATATCTCGACCCGCCGTTCAATTCGAACCGCAATTACAATGTTCTGTTCAAAGACGAGAGCGGGCTTGAGGCCGATTCGCAGATAATGGCTTTCGAAGACACGTGGCATTGGAAAGGAGCCGCCGCGACATACGACGATCTTATCCTTGAGGGCGACAAGGTTTCGGAAATGCTTCAGGCGTTTCGCTCGTTCATCGGCGAAAACCAGATGATGGCATATCTCGTGATGATGGCCGTCCGCCTAAAGGAACTCCACCGCGTCCTAAAGCCGACAGGTTCGCTCTTTCTCCACTGCGACCCGACCGCTTCGCATTATTTGAAGATTTTGTTGTGAAAATAGTTTATCTTTATTCCAGATGGAAATTTCAGCCCGCACTGATGAACTTCGTAATCGCCTCGTCGCCGTCGCTTTAGAATGGGAGCGTGTTTTCGGTGTCGCACCGTCGATTACGAGTGCAGTTTCGGAATACGATGCGGCTCGTCTTGTCGGACACACAGACGAAACCTACGGTTTGGCTTGTGCCGAACGAACCGCAGTTTCTCGCGGTTGTGATTTCATTTTTAACGGGCTTCGTTACCAGATTAAAGCGAATCGTCCGAGCGGCAAATCGGGCTCTTTCGTGACCAAGGTTGCCGAAGCGAAAAATTACGATTGGCATCGTCTGATTTGGATTCTTTATGACAGCAATTTTATAGTGCAGGACGCGTGGCAATGGGAAGTTGCCGAATATCGAGCCGCATTCGAAGGACGTTCCCGACTTTCGCCGGACGATATGAAAAAAGGAAAGAGCCTCTTGTAAATGATGGCCGGGGTAAAATCGGATTGAAAATCGGTTTTATTCAAGGTTCCGATAGTTTAGACATATGGCACTCGGATTTAGTGTGCATCTATCAGGTGTCCTCGGGTTCAGCTACATGAGAGAGCCTCTTGGGGCTCCGTGGACATGCGAGGTGCCGTGGTTTGATGGCTGGGAACTTGCCAAGGATGAACGCATGAAGGGAAGCGTTATCCTTTGGCTGGTCTTTTTTTTCCGGATGAAGTTCGGAAGCTTCATGAAAGGTTCTCCGAACGCGTTCGTCCGGACGGCTCCATCGCTCCGGTTGAAAACATCCCGATCATAATTTCGGAGGATGATGGATCGATTCTGCTGCCCGGAGGTCCAGAGCCACCGACCGTGGCGGAAGTAAGCGAACTGCTCGCAGATAAGCGACTCGACTGGGTCATTATCGAACTATGGGACTTGTCTTGATGCGACCTACAAATCAGAGCGTTGAGAAGATGAGGGTCAGGCCCTCGGTTCTGCGATTCTCAAGTGTCGTCGCGAAAGCGCCGCTATCGGCGTATTTATTACTCTTGAAAAGGCGACCTCGCACATGATCGACGAAGCCGCGTCCGCCGGAGTCTTCACATCCGACCATTTCGCGACACGGCCGAGTTGAAGGCCAATACGTTTGAGTTGTACAGTG
>JBGTII010000006.1:0-35634 GCA_041745735.1 Pyrinomonadaceae bacterium
CGAGAAAGCCCACATTCTGCGGTTTCCAATAGCGAAAAAACGCTTTGCCGTAAATGTATTTTTCCGGCACGAGCCCCCAATAACGTGAGTCGGATGAATTATCGCGGTTATCGCCCATTACAAAATAATGGTGATCCTCGACTTTTTTGGGCGGCCAACTGGGCAGGCTCTGGTTGTGTTCTGCATCCAAATAATCTTCGTTCAGCTCAATGCCGTTAATAAAGACCTTGCCGTTTCGCAACTCGACCATCTCACCCGGCAGGCCGATGACGCGTTTTACATACGACTTGTCAGGATCGTTCGGAAACCAAAAAACAACGATATCGCCCCGTTCTAAATGCCCCCAGCTAATGCTCTGGATCTTATAATAGATCAGCTTATTGACCAGCAACCGCTCGCCGTCGTGGAGCTGCGGCAGCATCGACGTGCCTTCGACAACAACCGGCTGGACAAAAAATACGCCGAATAGGATAAAAACAACGATGATGAGAAATATGTCGCGAAAAAGCTTTAGCCCCTCGGTGAGCAGACCTTGCCGTGATTCGCGTTTGACTCGCGTGACCTCGATGTCACCATCGTCGCTTGCCGAAACTAGGCCCACCTCGAGTTGGTTTTTCTTATCTCTATCGAACATAATCTAAATTGCTCGGCGGGCAACCAGCGTGCTCTGCCCGGCCTCAATAATAATCCGCTTTGACAGCGGGCTTTGTCAAAAGAAATCTGAAAGCTATGAACGCCGAGATACGTGCCCTATTCCCCGCGACCGAGTTTTATACCTATCTCAATAGCGCCGCCATCTCGCCGATCCCCACGACCGCGCTCGACGCCGTGACGCGACAATTGGCGGATGTCGCGGTAAATGGATCGATCAATTATCAAAATTGGGTAGATACAAAGGATCGCTGCCGCGATCTCGTCGCGGAGATGCTCTGTGTCCGCAGTGAGCAGGTCGCCTTTGTACGTAACACCTCTGACGGCGTGGCGTCGATCGCAAACGGCCTGAAATGGAAAGCGGTCGATAATATCGTCAGCATTGCCCAAGAATTTCCCGCCAATTTTTATGCTTGGCGGCGGATACGGGACAGCTACGGCGTTGACCTACGTCTCTGCAAGGAGGTTGATGGCCGCGTCGATATCGAAGAGCTGACCTCAATGATCGATAGCAACACAAAGGTCGTCGCCATTAGTGCCGTTCAATACGCGTCGGGTTATCGTGCAGACCTCGAACGTATTGGCCAAGCTGCTCGCGAGGTCGATGCTCTTTTCGTTGTCGATATCATTCAGGGCTTTGGGGCGATACCGTTCGACCTACCTGCTCAGTATGTTGATGCGTCATGTGGAGCGAGTCATAAATGGCTGTGTGCTCCCGAGGGCTGCGGGATGATCTATCTGTCGGACCGTGCCCGGGAACGCATTGAGCCGACACTCGTTGGATGGATCAGTGTCGAAACTCCATGGGATTTTGCCGACCGCGAGCAGCCGTTCAAATCGACCGCCCTCGCGTGGGAATCAGGCACGGGATCCGCCGCACTCTTTTACGGCCTCGAGCAAAGCCTGTCGCTACTTCACTCTACCGGTGCCGCTAAAATCGAACGCCATCTTGCCCACCTGACAGATCAGCTTTGCGATAGTCTCGCGGGCAAAGATTACGGGATCGTCAGTTCTCGCAAACCGGGCGAGGCATCACAGATCGTTTGTATCAAACATCTCGGCGGGCTGACCTCAAATCAGATCGCCTCGCATCTCGAAAGTGAAAAGATCATTGTCTCGCCACGCGGCGACCGGCTGCGTATCGCACCACATTTTTATAATAATTCAGAGGATATTGACCGCTTGGTCGAGGCACTGCCGTAATTAATCGCCAAGCAGTCGATCAGGCACGATGTCCGGCGTAAATCCATCGAGATTTAGCCGAGTCATGCCGCCCGCGTCGGTGTAGGTCGTCATTGCCGCACGGCGGCGGCCGCGAAGCATAAAATACACCAATCCCACGACCAGGCCGCCGATGATCGCAAAGACTATACCCATTACGATCACAAGAAGTGTCGAGAAAAATATATCGGCAGTCGTCAGGATAAAAGCCCGCTCCGGCGAAAGGATAAAAGGATTATCGCCAAGCCAGTGGATCTGCTTTTCGTATTTGACCTCGTCGAGCAGAGCGTTTGCGGCGGACATATTCGCCGCATCAAAGACGAAAGCATTGTAATTGCCTATCCTGCGATAAGCGGTCGACCCCGACTGAGGATCATTCGCAAGAGCCTCCGTAAATTTGGTGTCAGCATCGACCGATCCTTGCGGTGAGGTGTATTCAATGATCAGCAATTTACCGGCATCGTACTCAGCCGCAACTGCCTCGGTCCCGGCCGAAAAATCGATAAGGCCAAGTATCGGCCTGTCGCCAAGTCCCGCGCTAAGTTCGGAGGCATTGGTCGCAAACGTTACCCTGTTACGCCGTGATTCCCATTCGGGCAGATGCTTGATCAGCACGGGGATGCCGTCGACCTCGGACACTTCCTGGCTTTTATATTTGGGTGCGGCGGGTGCTTGAGGGAATACACTCGCGGTGAAAATAAAAATCAAAAACGCCGGAACAAGCGCTTTAATAATAGATCTTAAATGTAACAACGACATCTACCTTCAACTCCTCAACCGGCGCCAAACGGAATGTAAATTCTAGCATTTTTCCCGTATTTTATGACTGCATTACACATACACCAAAACGTGTAGTAATTGAGTCATTTCACATACCAAAAACGTCGCCGAATCTAAACTTGGATGTCAGGCGAATCCAAATGTATGCCAGCACACTGTTAATAGGCACGTTGTGCGGTTAAATGAAGATGTACTAATAACAGCCGCGAGTTTGGCACGGCAATTGAAAGGTATATAGCCGAGGGGGGAAAATACAATGACAACTGAAACATTAAATTTTCCGGTTTTTCATAGCGAACAAGGTATCGAAGCAGACGAGGTCAGCTTCGGAATGACAAAAACTTTTGAAGACATTACCAAGGTGGCCGATCTTGAATTGGCCAGGACGGCGACAGGTGGCGACATGCCCGCTTTCGAAGAGCTATACAGACGCCATCACCGCAGGGTTTACTCGGTCTGCTTAAGGATGCTGCAAAACACGTCGGAGGCCGAAGATCTGACGCAGGATGTGTTTATCCAGCTCTATCGCAAGATCGGCAGCTTTCGCGGCGATTCGGCTTTCACGACATGGTTGCACCGTATGACGGTGAATCAGGTTTTGATGCACTTTCGTAAACGGTCGGTAAAGTTTGAAAAAACGACCGAAGAAGGCGAAACACCGGATCAGATCGTGTCGGGAACCAACAACCCTATGAAGATGCAGATCGTCGACAAGATCGCTATCGACAATGCGATCGAACAACTGCCGACGGGCTATAAGAACGTCTTTGTTCTGCACGATGTCCAGGGGTTTGAGCACGAAGAAGTCGCCCGCATCCTAGGCTGCTCGGTCGGCACATCAAAATCGCAGCTACACAAGGCACGCCTCAAGCTGCAAAAGCTTTTGAAAAAGAAAGCAAACCCGAGGCTTGTCGGACTCAACGCGTAACGATACGAAATAATAACTAAAAGGCTTCTCAGAAATGAGAGGCCTTTTTCTATTTGACCTTGTCGAGCTTCATCTCGAAATTCTTGACCCAAGTTTTTCCATCCCGCGAAAACTCGCCGATCTCAAACCATGTTTTGTCGTCCGTCGTGATCGTGTAGCGAATAGTAGCAAAATTGGGGATCTGAAAGCCCCATTCGTAGTGATCGCCAACGATCTTAAATTCTTGGACCCCGCCGTTACCGTTCGCGAGATAAGTGGCAAATCGATAATTCTTTTGTGCCTCGTCGTACGACAAAACGGCCAGAGTTTGGTGGATCACTTTGCCCTCAGGGTTAGTAAACTTTCCCTCGACCAGTACAGCCAAACCGTCTAGTTTGCTTTGCACGGTTTCGGCTCCGGTAAAAGTTTCCCGCGTCGGCCCTTGCTGTATCCAGCCCGACCCTTTCCACTGTCCCACCATTTTATCGAGCTTTTTCATCTCCGCTCTTTTAAGTTCGGTGTTGTTGGCTGGTTGGGCCTGGGAAATATGCCGAAAACCAACATGACTAACGCTAATAACAGATAATTTTTCATTATTTAATGTCCTCAATTTTAATATTAATACCGCGTCGATCTAGCTCGGCGACAAACTTATCCGAGTCGATGGCTTTTTCCTGTGGAGTTGCTCCGCGTTCTAAAACCTCGCCGCCCGCCATCATCTGGGCGATGATCGAGGCTGGGAAAGCTGTCGTCCGCATCATCGCGCTCATGCCGGTTGCTTCGTCGAGTTTATCGACAATGTCGTACCTCAGTCGTTTTGTTTCACCGTCCTTCTTGCCAACAAAATCTAACCGAACAAGCACATAATCAGGTCCGTCGGCGGGTAGATGTTGTTGCAGCAGATCTCCGAAGACCTTTCGGGGCGTGACCTTTTGAAAATCGACGAGGATCTCTTCGCTTGAGCAAAGCCCAAGATCGATCATCGTCTTAAATTTATCGCAGTGACCAGCGTAGCGGATGGTTTTGTAATCAAGCTCGCTGATCTTGCCTAGGAAAGTGTCGGGCAGGGTGGATGTGCCGCCGGATGTTTGAAAGGCTTCGAGCGGAGGAAAGCCTTCGAAAGACAATTCTTCGATCTCCGTCATTGATTCGACGGTCGTTAGATTTCCATCGCGGATCACACGGGCGGTCTCAATATATTCGTTTATCAATCCCTCGACCGAAAACACAAGTTGGTAATTTAGCGGCGGCTGCGGGTCTTGAGGCAGACCGCCGACGCGAATGTGGATCTCATCGACCTTATCGAATTTTGCAGCGCCGTGCATTGCGAGCACAGAGACCATACCGGGTGCGAGGCCGCAATCCGGGATGATGTTGATGCCCGCTGCCTTGGCTTCGGCGTCAAGAGCAAGCTGTTCATCGACAATGTAATTGTTGCCGCCGAGGTCGCAGAAATTGGCACCGGTTTCGATCGCGGCTTTTGAGAGAGCGACGTTGTACCAATAATTGACGCACGATATGACGGAGTCGTGCCCGCGAAACATCTCAACCACATCGCTATAATTCGACGCGTCGATCTGTCGGGCATCGATCCGGTCAGTGCCGACAGAGGCCGCGACGGACTTTGCCTTTTCGAAGTCAAAGTCTGCAACCGTCACCCGCTCCACACTGGGCGAATTATGTATAAGATCAAAAACGGCGCCGTGTCCCATACGTCCGGCGCCGAGAACGAGTATTTTCATTGTGTTTTAAGTATTGTAGGCAGAAGGCAGTTGCAGTCGGCAATAAATTATCACGGCAGCCACCGACAACTGACGACTGACAACCGACAACCGACTTACCAGTCATCCAAAGGCTCAGGCTCTTCAGCCGCGATCACCGCTCCGGCGTATTCCCACACTTTCTTTTTCCACTCGCGGAGATTGTCGGTCAGCATTAGCGCTGCCTGCGGATGAGCCGCGTTGCGTTCGAGACGGATGACCTCTGCGGTGACGGTGACTTCGTCATCAGGTTTTTCTGTTACGGTAAGATGAACTTTTCCGCCTACGAGCGGTAGATGCCGCGGCAGATAGATGAGTGTGCCGTGCAGCCCGACGTTTTCGGTCAGGCCCTCTTGGGTCACTTCTTTGCCGTTTTCGTCTTTCCAACGGACCCTGATGGGAAATGAGATCACGTGCCGGCCGCCGCCTCGTCTTTCCCGCATAGTTGGTTTCCTGTTCAAATTCTGGTCAATTCGTGTCGAGTTACACCCAAAGTGTGCCACAAAAGTCTACCAAAATCGAAAAAAATTAACACACCTAAGTCCCTTAAAATTCAGCAATTGCATATAGCATAAGGGCTTGCGGTTTTTGCAGGGGTGGACAAGACCCCCTGTAAATGCTATCCTTGCTTCAAGTTTCGGCCAAAGCGGCACGAGAACAGGTAGAAATGAATCTGCCGCAACAGTCTTCGTTTAACGCGATGGTGGCTGATGACCCAAATCTCAGACACTATTTTTATTTTAAACGGGGTACGTATAATCGGAGAATAAGAATGAAAAATCTCGTTAGCGGAGGCGCCGTCCTATCAGTTTTGGCGTTGTTCGTAGCATTTATCTACGCACAGACCAACACGATGGGGAACGACCTCATTATAGCGAATGATTCGCTTACAAAAATTGAAAGTAATTTAGTTGATAACACCGTCGTCAATAATATAGTTGGTAATAATTTAGTTAATACAGTCAGTACGGACGACGAAAAGAAGAAATTGGTCAAAAAAACCGGTTCGAGTTCAGCAGCGGGTGCGGGTGCCAGCAAAGGCTCATTTGTAGCCACGGCATATTGTCTGCAAGGCCGTACCGCAATGGGCCATGGCGTACGCCGCGGCATCATCGCAGCAGATCCGAGAGTTCTGCGTTTGGGTTCGAAGATCACGATCAGCGGCGGTTATGCCGGCAGCTATCTGGTTTCGGACACCGGCGGCTTGATCAAAGGCAAACGCCTAGATATCTGGATGCCAAGCTGTGCTGAGGCCCGTAAATTTGGCCGCAGAACCGTTCAGGTTTACCAGTAAATAAAAATTCAGCAGTTTAGAATTTAGTTTGACCGCCTCGAGAGATCGGGGTGGTTTTTTTGTTTTCAGTGGTCTCCGACGCATCACGCATTGCCTGTTCGCACACCTTAGGTATATAAATATGGGTGTCAGTAAATTACCCTGAGGAGACGCAAAGAGTATGAAACCGATCTTTTTCACCGCTGTATTGATCCTGGGAATATCATCGTTCGCCTTTGGTCAGTACAAAAAAGGTAGTGTGGAGGCCAAGCTGATAGAGATGGATAAGGCGTGGACGTTTGCGGAGCTCAAGGGCGATAAAAAGGCGGCGGGGGCGATGGTCGCGGACGACTATGTCGGCACGACACAGCGGGGCGAGATCGAGAACAAGACGCAGTATCTGGCACAGTTCGGCCCAAATGCCGATATGGTCAGGTCGGACGAATACAACGTCAGGGTCTTTGGCAACATGGCGATAATGACGCACCGGGCCACGGTAGAGGGCGTGCGAAACATATCCTTTCGCAGCACCCACGTTTGGATGAAACGCGGCGGCAAGTGGCTGATCGTCGCCCACCACGGCGGGCAGATACTGCCTCCGCCGGAATAGCTAGTCAAAATCTTTAACCGCGAAATACACCAAATTTTATTCGGTAGCGTCGAGCTCCTCTTCTAAACGCTGACGCTCGTAGAGGTCGGCGTATTCGCCGTCGAGGGTGAGCAGCTCTTCGTGGGTGCCGCGTTCGATGATGCGGCCGTCGGCCATGACGCAGATCAGATCGGCATCGCGGATCGTCGAGACCCGATGCGAAACAATGAGAGTCGTGCGATTTTCGCGGACATCGCGAAGGTTGTGGAGGATCGTTTCTTCGGTGTAGGTATCGACCGCGCTAAGCGAATCGTCGAGTATCAAAATTCGCGGGTCACGCATAACGGCACGGGCGATCGCCGTTCGCTGTTTTTGTCCGCCGGAAAGGGTTATGCCGCGTTCGCCGACGAGCTGTTCGTACTTGCCGGGGAAATCTTCGATATCAGCGGCGAGACCGGCAACTGTTGCCGCATCGGCAACTCGTTGTCCAATGTCCAAAGTCCAAGGTCCAAGGTCTTCGAGTTTTGACCCGTCTTCACTTTGGTCTTTGGACTTTGGACCTTGGACATCCACTCCAAAGGCAATATTAGCCGCGAGCGTGTCACTGAATAGAAACGTCTCTTGCGGGACAAAGCCGATGGCCTGGCGGAGTTGAGCGATCGGGTATTCGCGTAAAGGGCGGCCGTCAACAAGGACACTGCCGTCCGGTGCATCCAGCAGACGCGGGACGAGGCTCATCAACGTCGATTTGCCGCTGCCGGTCTTGCCGACAAAGGCGACGGTCTGGCCTGCGTCTATTTTTAGGTCTATATCTTGAAGCACCGGCTTGCCATTGTATGCAAAAGTCAGGTCGCGAAATTCGATATTGCCTTGAACGGGCGGCTGTTCGAGAGCGGTTGCGTCGTCCTTGATCGCCGGTTCGGCTTCGAGGATGACGTTGAAACGCTTGAGCGAAGCGGTGCCGCGTTGGTACAGATTGACGACATAACCGAGGGCGATGAGGTACCAGATCATCCGCTGGAGATAGAGAATAAAGGCCGTAAAGTCGCCTGCCGTTATCTCGCTACGGACCGCCATCGGCACACCGACCGCGACGATAATTACAAAACCGAGGCCGATGAAAAAGAACAGCAACGGACGCATGGCGGCGGCGTATTTTACGAGTTTGAGATTTTGTGAGGCGTATTCGCGGTTGAGGACTTGGAACTGCTCGATCTCGGCGTCCTCTTGGGCGTAGGCACGCACTACGCGGACGCCTGTCAGATTTTCCTGCGCACGGGCTGTAATGTCTGAGAAATATTCCTGAATTTTTTCGAACCGCTTATGTATCCGCTCGCCCAAAAACTTGACGGTCAGCGTTACAAGCGGCATTGGGATGAGCAGCAGCAGCGTGAGTTTGACCGAGATATTGAGCATTATCGGCAGCGAAATGCAGAGTGCAAATATCGCTTGAAAACTGTACAGGATCATCGGGCCGACGATCTGGCGGATGGCGGCGAGGTCGTTGGTTGCACGGGCCATTAGGTCGCCGACGCGGGTCTCGTGAAAATACTGCATCGATTGCCCAACCAGCGACGCGTAAAAATCCTGCCGCATATCAAACTCGATATGCCGCGAAGTGTTGATCAGCAACCGACGCTGCAAAAACAAAAACACACCGCTCATAGCGCTGATCCCGAGGATGACCAGCGGATAGTAAATGATCTTTTCGCGTGTGACACCCGCCCCAAGATCGTCGACAGCCTGGCCGACCATATACGGAATAAAAAGCCCGAACGACATCGACACCAAAATACAAAGGATCCCGAGCAGGATCGTACCTTTGTAAGGCTTAAAATATCGTGCAAATTTCCGTAATTGTTCCATAAGAAAATAACCACATAGGAACATAGATCACATAGATAGAAAGAACGCCCACTATGTGTTCTATGTTTCTATGTGGTTCAAACTTTCGTGTAAGTGGACAGGCCCGTCGCGATCAGCTTTCCGTCTTCGCCGTGGACGTCGGCTGAGACGGTGAATATTCGTTTGCCGCCTCGGACGATCTTGGCCGTGCAGATAAAAACGCCTGTGATGTGCGGCCTCAGGTAATGGACGGTGAGGTCGATCGTGGCGGTCGCCTCTTCGCGAGCGAGTCTTGTCCGCACCGCGAATGCCATCGCCGTATCGATCAGCGTCGCGGTCACGCCGCCGTGCAATACCCCGCTTGGCTGCCGCAGGTCGTCGCGCATATCGATACTGATCTGCGCCTCGTCAACCTCTAGCTTGACCAGTTTCATTCCGATCAGCTTTGAAAAAGGCAGCGTGTGCAGCGCGTTCGCCGCAAACTCACGGTCGGCATCGGTTATCTCGGTTCTTGGGTGTTTATCGCTCATTTTATCTTGTCTGTTGCCGCTGTTTTCTGATAGCCGGACGGTATCGCGAACGTACTGTCGTCAACGCTTAGCTTCACATTTCGAAGCTCATAAACATATTCTGCTGAGCCGTCAGCCGCTAAAAATTCTTGCCTGACCATCATCCCGCTTGCGGTGTCGATCGAGATCAGAATGCTGCCGGGGCGTTTGTCGATGGGGCGGACCTTGTATTTAATGATATTGCCTTCGCGTCCCGTCTCGTCAAAATCGTTGTGCTCGTAGCCGCGAAAAAAGCTGCGGACGATTTCGCCCATCTCGCCGGAGCCCGGCTTTTCGCTCATCTCCCAAAACGTCTTCTTGCGATGGTCGATATAATAGAGTTTGTCGCTGCGTATCTGTGAGACGGTCAGCATCGAGCCCGCGTAAATGTCGTACCGCCACTTTTCACCGTTTCGGGCGATTGACCAACGCGTCTCGGTTCCGCCGGCAGTTACGACGACGTCGGCCTGATACGCGTCCGGTTCCTTTACCGAAAACGGAAATTCGCTCGTGCTTTCACCGGTCAGCGAAACCTCTTTATTTTCGTTAGTTTGCGACCACCAGCACGCCTGCATTACAAGCGTGAAAGCGACAATTAGCAGGAAAGGCCGGGGTAGATTTGACAAAACCATTTGAGGCTTTAAATTTTATCATAACGAACCCGATGAACAACGGCACCGACAATTTATCGCGTCTGCAGAGGCAATTTATGCTCGGCTCGGCCGTGTTGCTGCCGTTCACGCCGCTGCTGCTGCTGCAAGGACAGGTCACGCGTTGGAAGATCGGCGTGCTGCCCGACGCGGGCGGCGAAAGGCACGGGCGATATGGCGACGGGCCTGACCCGGCAAAGCTCTACGTCATCGGTGAATCGACCGTCGCGGGGCTTGGTGCCCGCACGCACGAACTCGCGCTTGCCGGGCAGTTTGCCAAAAACCTGAGCGAACACATCGGCCGCCCGGTTGCGTGGACGGTGCTTGGCAAAAACGGCGTCACCGCCCGCCGGACGATCGAAGATCTCGTGCCGCAGATGCCGGATGAGCAGTTTGACTACGTCTTGCTCGGCATTGGGGGCAACGACGTGATGAAACTCTCGAGCCCTCGCAAATGGCGCACGGATATGCTCGAGCTGATCTCGATAGTTCGCGAAAAAAATCCTGATGCGGTCATCTTTATCTCAAACTGCCCGATGATCATCTACGCTCCTGCTCTGCCCGAGCCGATCAGATCGATCCTCTGGCGGCTGTCGCAGATGCACAACGCAAACATAGTCGAATTTACACGCGCTCTGGACCGCGTCTTTTACTATCCGCAGCCGGCCGATATCAGGCTCGAAGGCTTTTGGGCCGACGGCATCCACCCGTCCGAACAGGGCTACGCCGACTGGGCCGAGGCGATGATCAAATACTTTGCCAAACATCACGAATGGTGAACCCGGACGAGATCCGCGAAGTGCTCGCCGCTCATCATGAGTGGCTGCTGGTCCGCGAAACGGGCCGCACTTTCCCTTTAACAAATCCAGAGATCGAAATTACCGTCGAGTGCGACAAGACGCTGATTGGTTTTATCGGCGACGACGGTTTTCACGATTGGCGGCTGCATTCTTTTGAATTTGACGGCAATGAGCTAACGCTGAGCTTAAGCCGTGAGTTTGGAAAACGCGAAAGCATGCGGCTGGTTCCACGGATTGCCGCAAGTACGCTCACCGCCGAGGTAGAGCTTGCCCGGCTCGAAAAAGCAAACGAGATCGCAAGCCTGATCAAGGCAAATTTCCAGAGCATCAAACTCGGCCGCGTCGCCCTAAATACTGACGGCGGACGGCTCGCCCAAATATTATTTGATAACGCCGACAAAACGCCGCTCGCCGCAATATACGATGTTACCGGCAAGCTGACGGTCGAGGTTGTGTTGTCATCAGCTATACTCTGGCTGGAAAAACTTGGCTCGCGAAAAAAGAAACCGGTACTCGACATCTGGATCGTCTGCAAAAAGCGGCACGCCAGAAATCTGCAAAAACTCCATGCTCTTTTGACCGAGCGGTGGAAAGCTAAGATCACGATCTTTGAGATCAAACGAAAGACCGCGCCGGCCTCTCTAGTTGAACTGCCAAAGCGAAATATACGCGACCTGTGGCGAGAAAAGTCTCGGCGCCCGACTGCACCTGACTCACGCGAACCCGGCGGCATCGCACAGCGGATCATCAACGAATCGTCCAATGAGATCGATGTCATTTATTCGCGGCAGGGCGAGACGCTGCGGTTTATGGGGTTGCCGTTTGCACGCGTGCGGACGATGATGGGTATCGAAAAAGCATGGTTTGGCGTTGGACGCGACCGTAGAATCTTGACCGATGAGACGTGGGGTGATCTGCTGGAAATTGTCGAGCAACTCAAGCTTTATCGGACTGCGGAGACGCTAAATAAGCGGCATGAATATTACCGAACGGCACCCGAAGCGTGGCTCGAATCGATCCTTCGCCGCAATATCACTTTGCTCGACGCCAACCTTATCTTGTCGCCGATCTATCATCAGTTTCGCTCGTCTAATGACAAGATCGACCTGCTCGCTCTACGAAAAGACGGCCGCCTGGTCATCATTGAGCTAAAGACGCAGCCCGACCGCTCAAGCGTTTTTCAGGCCACCGATTACTGGCGAAAGATCGAGCTGCAGCGGCGACGCGGGCTGCTCGACGAGGCGGATCTGTTTGACGGACGAACAATTGCCAACCAACCGGCGATCATTTACCTTGCCGCTCCGGCGTGGAGTTTTCACCGTGATTTTGAGTTTTTTGCAAAGACGGTCTCACCCGAGATCGAGCTTTGGAGGTTTGAATTGCATGAGAATTGGCGCGGCAACGTAAAGGTTGTGGACCGCAGAGACTTTATTTGACGCACCGAAATGCCCTTACTTCGTGCGGGCTTCCGCATCGGGAGAGACGTATCTATAACCGATGCCGCGGACTGTTTGGAGGATCTTTGGATCGTTTGGCGAATCTTCGAGCAGTTTGCGTAGGCGGACGATGAAATTGTCGATCGCACGCGTGTCGGTGTCCTCTTGCAGATTCCAGACGTCTTCGAGGATCGCCTTACGCGATACGGGGCGGCCTTCGTTTGCGATCAGGTAACGCAGCAGATTGACCTCCATCAGCGTCAGGCGGACGCTCTGTCCCTCGCTGCGGAGCTCAAGGTTTACGAGGTCGATCTCGCGGCCGTTGATGTGGAGCGTCTCATCCTCGGCGGCCGGTTCGGTCTCGTTTTTCAACCACTCGCGGCGGCGAAGCAGGCCGTTTAGACGCGCGAGGAATATTTCGAGGTCAAAGGGTTTTGGCAGATAATCGTCGGCACCGGCTTGAAAACCGTTGAGGACATCTTCGGGCCGTCCGCGTGCCGTCAGCATCAAGATCGGCGTGTAATCAGAGCGTTCGCGCATTGCCGCCGCAACCTCAAAGCCATTGATTCCCGGCAACATCACATCCAGCACGACCGCATCAAACGCCCCCGCCGCCAACAGCTCAAGCCCCGTCTCGCCGTCACCCGCGATCACGGTCTCATAGCCCTCCGCCTCAAGGTTGAATTTCAGCCCGACGGCTAGATGCTCTTCGTCTTCGACGATAAGGATGTTCATGAGATTAGTTAATAGTGATGGGTGATGAGTGATGAGTAAAAGAGGATTGATCTCCACTTATCACTCATCACTCACCACTAATCACTTTCTTTCTACGCTTTCGGCAACTGCACAATAAACGTGCTTCCCTTCCCCAGTCCGCGGCTCTCCGCTTTGATGCGGCCGCCGTGTTTTTCAATGATCGACTTTACGATCGGCAGGCCGAGGCCGTTGCCTTTTGCGGCGGTCAGCTCGGTATTCGGCACGCGGAAAAATCTTTTGAAGATACGTTTCAGATCCGCTCGTTGGAGCCCGACGCCGTTGTCGCGGAACAAAATATCCGCCTTGCCCGAACGTGAACGCGTCATCCGCACCGATATCTTTGGCACATCGGCCGAGTATTTGATGGCGTTGTCGAGCAGGTTGGCAAACGCCGTCTGCAGCTCGCCGCGATCGCCCATCGACCTGATCGGCTCGGCCGGAGCGGTGTATCGTATCGTAGATTCGTCTAGGTGGTGGCGGCTCAGGACCATCTGGATCGTTTCGGTCAGCAATTCACCTAGGTCGATCTCGGCAAGGTTTAACTGACGCTGCTTTTCACGGGTCTGGCTTGCCTGCAAAACCTGCTCGACGGTGCCGAGCAGACGGTCGCTGTCGGACAGCATTATGTCGTAAAACTCGTTTCGCTTTGCCTCGGCGACGGGGCGTGATTTTAGCGTTTCGAGATAGAGCTTGATCGAGGCGATCGGTGTCTTTAGTTCGTGCGTAACGGCGTTAAGAAATGCGTCGTGCTGTTCGTTACGGCGTATCTCTCGTACCAAAAAGATAGTATTTAGCGTCAGCCCGGTGATGATCAGTGCGAAAAATATGATGCCGAACACGAGCAGAGCAACCTCGCGGGCGTTAAGCAATATCCACCCGACGTTCAAAGCTGCGGCGATCACGACCAGGCAGATGCCCAGGATCAAAAAGAATACTGCTGTCTTACGTCGTCGCACGACTCGATATTATTGTTATTCGGCGGTTTGAGCAACGAGCAGATGGGAAGAACGGAAAAGGAGAAGAAAAGATCTGCTATCTCCCCTTCTCCTTTACTCCTGTTCTCCTCTACACAATTAGGCTGCTTTCTTGAGTGCCTTAACGCCATCGATCTCTTCCGATAGGTCGATGGAATGGACGTCCTTGATGATGACTAGCATTTCAAGGGCGCGGAGCTGGACCCAGTTGACGTCAAACTCACGCCATGTCAGACCGTGCCGTGCCGAACGCGGGTACGCGTGATGATTATTGTGCCAGCCTTCGCCAAATGTAAGGGCGGCGACGATGCCGTTGTTACGCGAATCGTCGCGTGTCTCAAACCGGCGGCTGCCCCACAAGTGAGTTGCCGAGTTAACGAGCCACGTAAAGTGCCAGCTGAGGACCGTGCGTAAAAACACGCCCCAGACGACCATCTGCCATCCGCCGATAACCATCAGGACTCCGCCGAGGGCGATCGACGATAGCCAGTAATACTTATCGATAAAAACGAGATACGGGTCGCGGATCAGATCGGGCGAATATTTTTGCCGAGCCGACGCCGGCTGTATCTGTGCAGTACCTTGAAATATCCATCCAATGTGCGACCAATACGTGCCGTGACGCGGGCTGTGCGGATCGCGGTCGGTATCGGTAAAAGCGTGATGTACCCGGTGCGTCGTGACCCAAGAGATCGGGCCGGACTGGATACCTAATGTGCCAAACGTTGCGAGCGTACGCTCAAGCCAACGCGGTGCCTTAAATCCGCGATGCGTCAGTAGCCGGTGATAACCGATGCCGATGCCCCAGCTTGCGGCTATCCACCAAGTAATAAAAGCGGCGGCCAGATTTTGCCAGCTAAATGTAAAAAGCGCCGAAACAGCGACAATATGAAAAATTGCGACAAAGATGATCGTGTCCCAGTTAAGCTTTCCTGCTTTCGATCGTTCAAATTCGATTACGTTTTGCACTATGTATAACCCCTTTATGATCTCAGTTAAGATCGGCGTCAATGACGCCTTACTATTAGGCTAACAGGTTGCGGCGGCTGTGATTGTAAGAGTTTTGTAAGGATTAGAGACGCTTTTACTGTGTTGAATTTGGCCCGCAATGTATCTAAAGTAAATCTCGGCCTATGGCAAATAAAAGCCGCACGATAATCAATATTGAATACGCCGCCGCTCGCGTCGGGCTCGGGCTAATGGGTCTGCTGCCGCGCTCTCTGGCGGTGCGGTTCGGGATCTTTATCCTCAAAACGACCTCATATCTTTTGAAAGGCATTCGGCGAACCGGAATGCGCAATCTCGAGATCGCCTTTCCGGAAAAAAGTATTGACGAACGGAAAGCCATACTCGACGGGACGTTTGAGAATCTCGGCCGTGTGCTCGGCGAACTAAGTCAGTTTGATAAATACTCGCGCGAGGACCTAGCACGGATCGTTGATTTCGAGCTCGATGAGGAATCAAAAGCACTCTATCAAAAATGCAAGGTCGAGGGACGGGGGGCGATCTTGACGACCGGCCATATGGGCAACTGGGAAATGCTCGTCTTTGGCTTTGCCGCTCTCTACGAACCGATCAGCTATCTGGCGCGTCCGCTCGACAATCCAAAGATCGAAGAGATGCTGACCGATTTTCGCACCCGCTTTGGCAACACGCCGATCAATAAGGCTAATTCGGCAATGCTCGCGATCGACATCTTGCGCAAAGGCGGCGGCCTGGGCATCCTGTCGGATGTTAACGCCCATCCGAAAGAGGGCGTGTTCGTTCCTTTTTTTGGCGTTCAGGCCTGCACGCCGATCGGTGCCGCGATGATTGCGATACGCTCCGACTCGTTCATATTTCCGGTCGTCTGCGTATGGGACAAGACGACCCGCCGTTACAAACTTATCCACGGTAAATTGCTCGAACCCGCCAACACCGGCGATCGAAAACGCGACATCGTCGAAACAACCGCCGCATTTACCTTCGAGATCGAGCAAATGATCCGCCAGTATCCCGAACAATGGATGTGGATACACAAACGCTGGCGAACCCGCCCGCCCGGCGAGCCCGAATTATATTGAACCTTTCCCCGTCAGACGTGCTTTGGTGATCGATACTGGCTATAATAAACTCGTAAATTCAGTTTAATAGGGGAAGCCAAATATTATGTCTGACGGATCGGTTGCTGAAAGGGTCATTAAAGTCTTTGCTGCGTTTAAGAAAGTAGAGCCCTCCGAGATCAAGATGGAAACCACTTTTGAAGAACTAGGGCTGGACTCGCTCGACGGGCTCAACCTGATATTCGAGCTCGAGGAGGAGTTTGATCTCATGGTACCCGACGACAAGGTCCAGTCGATGAAAAGCGTCGCCGAGGCCGTCGAGGGCATCGAGTGGCTCCTCGCCAATCCCGATCAGATCCCCAAGATCCCGCCCCCGCCTGCGGCCAGCACAAAATGAAAAGAGTTGTAATTACCGGCGTCGGTGTAGTTTCCCCTATGGGCAACAACGTAGCAGATTTTTGGGACGGGCTCAGTGCCGGGCGCTCGGCCATCGCTCCGATACAAAAGCTCGACACCACGACGCTGAGGTTTCACAACGCAGCTGAAGTTCACGGTTTTGACCCGAATGAGCATTTCGAAGAAAAAAATCTGATCTGGATCGATCCGTTTGCCCAGTACGGCATTGTCGCCGCCCGCGAGGCAGTCAAGGATTCGGGCATTGAGTTTGACGAAGCCCTCCGCGACCGCAGCGGCGTCATCACCGGCTCGTGTCTTGGCGGCAAGATGACCGAGGACGCCCTCTATTACAAGCTTTACGCTGAGGGCCAGCAGAGGCATCAGCCGATCGCCATACCGCGCGGCATGAGTAACGCCGTCGCGAGCCACGTCTCGATGGAGTTTGGCCTAACGGGAGCGACATTTACAACATCGACCGCGTGTTCGTCCGCCAATCACGCGATCGGTCAGGCGTTTTGGCTCGTCCGACAAGGCAAGCTCGACGTAGCCCTCACAGGCGGTAGCGAAGCCCCGCTCTGCTACGGCAACCTCAAGGCTTGGGAAACGATGCGCGTCGTGTCACAGGACACTTGCCGGCCGTTTTCAAGAGACCGTACCGGAATGATACTCGGCGAGGGCGGGGCGATGTTTGTCATGGAATCGCTCGATCACGCTCAGGCCCGGGGTGCAAAAATTTACGCTGAGATCGCCGGGTTTGGCATGTCCGCCGACGCACACCATCTGACGATGCCGCTCGCAACCGGTGCCGCTAAGGCAATGCGTCAATCGCTCGAGGATGGCGGCATCGCCCCCGAACAGGTCGGTTATGTCAACGCTCACGGCACCGCGACACAGGCAAACGACGTGATGGAATCTGAAGCTTTGCGGATAGTCTTTGGCGATCATACCGACAACATCGCCGTTAGCTCGACCAAATCGATGCACGGCCACACGCTCGGAGCCGCCGGTGCGATCGAATCCGCCGCCACGGTTCTCGCCCTTCACAACAACGTGCTCCCGCCGACGGCAAACTTTACCGAGCTCGACCCCGAATGCAACATCGACGTCATCGCCAACGAAGCGCGTCCCGCTGAGGTCGAGGCCGCGATCTCAAATTCCTTTGCCTTTGGCGGCCTCAATGCCGTCCTTGCTTTCAAGAAATGGACCCGTAAATGAAGATAGGAAAAGCACTCGGCATCTTTTCAGAAAAGTACAAGGATCCGTCCGTTTGCGAATCGTGCGGCGAAGAATACATCTGCGGCGCGACCGTCATGGGTTGCTGGTGCATGTCCGTCAATACCACGGACGAAGCCCGTGCCGAGATGAAGCAGAAATTTAGCAAGTGCCTCTGCCCCAAATGTCTCGGCTCCTACGCCACCGAACCCGCCATTGCTGTCCAATTTCCCGATGGCCGCACGAAGATCATCGCACAAGCCGTCCGCGTCGATATGCAAAACTTTCACGAAGGGATGTACGATTTCTACGACGAAAGCGGCAATTTGCTCGAACAGATCGATATGGGCTCCGCGATCACGTGGACAGCCATTGGTCCAAAGACATCCCCACCCGACGCCTGATTCCGACAATATTTCTCTATCGTATTCTCTCAAATATGTGTTAAACTTTGTTTAGTCAGAACACATCTGGCAGCGTTTCTTGAGAATTTCCCATCACTTTCCCCACAAAAAAGTGTCTTTACCCAAAGTTGTAACACATAAGTATTTCGTTTTTGGCTGTGCATTCATAACGGCACTGATCGCCCTATTGGCCTTAACAGGCTGGGCGGGGGATATTGCCGTGCTCAAATCGGTAGTGCCCGGCTATCCCGAGATGCGGCCTGTAACCGCATTGTCGTTCGTGTTGGTTGGCGCCGGTATTTTTCTGGCTGCGGCGTTTCCCACAAATTCAAAGATCCGGCTCATAGTCACAATGCTGGGCATAGGCATTGCTTTTTCCTCTGCCCTGATCCTCGGTTCGTACTTCAGCGGCGTTATCACTGTGAAGAATTCCTTTGTGATGCCGGACATTCACGGGGTCGACGACAACCGGATGTCGCCCCATACACCAATAAATTTTCTGTTCGTCGGAATATCCTTGGCTTTGCTACATCTGCGAGGGAATCCGGGCAGACTGGGTGTAGCGGCAGGGTTGATGTCGCTGGCGTCTGCGTATTCCGCGATCCTGGGACATCTTTACGGGGCTAATCAGCTTTACGGCATTTCCAATGTCAAGGGCATGGCGATCCAAACAGCTTTCGTGTTTGTGGTTGTATCGATCGCACTGACAATCTTAAGCCCGTACTGCAAAATGGTCAGCATTTTAACGAGCGACAGTCTCGGCGGTATGGCAGCACGCCGGTTGCTGCCGACGGTCATCCTGCTGCCGACTTTCATTGGCTGGCTACGGATAATGGGCCAGGAACGGGGGCTCTTCGATTCAGGTTTTGGCTCGACAATGTCTATCTTTACTCTCGTGTCGCTAATGCTCGTTACGGTCGTGTATTACACGTATGCGGTACACGCATCGGACTCTCGCCGAAGTACGATCGAGGATGAACTTGTCGAAAAAGAACAGCGCTACCGCGAATTATTTGATTATAGCCAGGGCATGATCTGTATTCATGACCTTACGGGTAAAATACTCACGGCTAATCCGGCAACGGTCAGGTCGCTTGGGTACACCGAGGCGGAGATCGTCGGGACCGAACTCGTCAACTTCCTACCGGAAAGTCAGCGGGGCGGGTTTGCAACTTTTCTCCGCCAGATCGAACACGAGGGACTGTCCAACGGACTGCTACCGCTGGTGGCAAAAAACGGCAAAGAGCTCGTCTGGCGTTATCACAGCATTTTGATCACCGAGCCCGGTAAAGAGCCATATGTGATCGGCCACGCCCAAGATGTGACGGAATTGATAGCCGCTCAAAAGCTACTAAAAAATCTATCGCTCACCGACGAGATGACGGGCCTTTACAACCGTCGGGGATTCCTGACGATGGCCGAGCAGCAGATCAAGCTCGAACGTCATTCAAACACGGCGCGTGGTTTAACTCTGATGTTTGCTGATATGGACGGCCTTAAGAAGATCAATGATGCCCATGGACATGAGGCCGGATCAGACGCCATCGTCGAACTATCCAAGATCCTCAACTCCGCCCTGCGCAGTGCTGATCTGGTTGCACGTTTTGGCGGCGACGAATTTGTAATGCTTACTATCGGCTCGCAGGATGGCGACGCCGAAATGATCCTGGACCGGATAACCGACCGCATCGCTCAGTACAACGAAACGAGCGGCAAACCTTACACTCTCGCGTGCAGCATTGGCGTTGTCCCTTTGGTTCTCGACACGGACAAAACATTTGAAAGCATGATAGCCGAAGCTGACGAAGCGATGTACGCCGAAAAACGCCGGAGAAAGGCGGAGCATACGTTTGTGATCCCGTTAGACGCAATGCCTCCGAAAACAGAGATGCAGGGTCCTGCTCCTGCTCAACCTCATTAACGGATCATTAACACAGTCCTAGAGTGCATAAATCCTTTCACTCGGTCGAATTACTGGGATATACTTAGAATATGACGAGTTTGAGCCAAATCCAGATGACGCTGTCATCACACAAAGGTGAGTTTTTTGACACGTTCAAAGTCAAAACGCTAGCCGTGTTTGGCTCATTTGCGCGCGGCGAACAGCGCAGCGACAGCGATGTAGACATCCTCGTCGAATTCAGTTCTCCGGTCGGCATTGAATTCATTGACCTTGGCAATTACCTCGAACGCATCTTAGATCTCCGCGTTGATCTGGTTTCCCGCAACGGCATCAAGCCACAATATTTCAATCAAATAAAAGGCGATCTCAAATATGTCTGAGCGAAGCCCGAAACTTCTTATCGAGGACATACTATCGTCGGCTCAGAAAATTCAGCGATACACCGCCGGAATTACCTTTGAACAATTCACGGTCGATGAGAAAACGGTTGATGCCGTAGCTCGCAATTTCGAGATCATAGGCGAGGCCGCAAATCGTCTATCGGACGAGTTCAAGTCACAGCATTCAAGTATTGATTGGGATAGGATTCGCGGATTTAGAAATCGTATTGTCCACGATTATTTCGGGATCGATTATTCGATAGTTTGGAATATTGTTGAAAATTATTTACCCGAATTGGATGCTGAATTGAAAAAACTTTAAGGCTCTCGATGACACTATTTCTCTTTGACATGGGGCTTCCCATGATATTCCCATCGGTCATGCTAATGGCAGTTGCCTTAGTACCGGTAGTTTTCATCGAAGCTTACGTCGTAGCCTGTGCACTCCGAATGAACATTACGAAAGTAATTGCCCCAGTCACCATCGCCAATCTCGTTTCCACGTTCTTAGGAGTCCCCGTAACTTGGTTCGTGCTCGCATTACTTCAGTTTGGAAGCGTTATCCTTCTCGGAACCGTCGCGAAGGGGATACCGTCAACAAATCTATTCTCCCTCACGCTAGGTGCACCCTGGGTTTATCCGGGCCATGACAACGAAAAATTGATTATTCTCGGTGCTATGTTGTTCTTGCTTATACCTTACGGGCTCGCGTCCTGGGCCATCGAATGCCTCGTCGTAAAGGCGATGCTAGAAAAAAAGCATGACTTTGATGATTCGTCGAAGAAAATTAAGGCAGCAATGGGCAAAGCTAACCTAATCTCATATCTTCTGTTGGCGGTGTTTGTGGTCTTGTTCTGGGGTATAACTATTTTTGGCTCGAACTCGCCAAATTAAGTTAAGACGTCACTTTTCTTGCCTGCGACTGAACTGCAGTAATAGCAACCGCATCGACGATGTCCTGTGCGGTGCAGCCGCGCGAGAGGTCGTTGCAAGGGCGGTCGAGGCCTTGTAAGATGGGGCCGATGGCGGTGCCACCGGTGAGGCGTTCGGTCAGTTTGTAGGCGATGTTTCCGGCGTTGAGATCCGGGAATATGAGCACGTTAGCCTTGCCGGCGACACTGGAACCGGGGGCTTTCGAAGCACCGACCGACGGGATAAGAGCGGCATCGGCTTGGAGCTCCCCATCGATGGCGAGGTCGGGCATACGCACTTTTACCGTCTTGGTCGCTTCTACGACCTTTTCGATGAGCTGATGTTTCGCACTTCCCTTTGTCGAGAATGAGAGCATCGCGACGCGAGGCTCGACTTGCAATAAGGCACGACATGAGTCAGCCGATGCAATGGCGATCTCGGCGAGTTCACTTACGTCCGGGTCGATAACGACGCCGCAATCTGCGTAGATCATCGCCCCATTCGCCCCAAACTTTTTATCCGGAACGACCATTAAGAAAAAGCTCGACACGGTTTTCATTCCCTGCTTCACACCGATACAACGCAAGGCGGCTGCGACTGTGTGAGCCGTCGTATTTGTAGCCCCGGCGACTGAGCCGTCAGCTTTGCCTTCGCGAACCATCAGGTTGCCGTAATAGAGCGGGTCTTTGACCGTCTGCTCGGCTTCCTCAAGTGTTACGCCTTTTGAACGGCGCATCTGGTGATAGAGCGTTGCCAGTTTTCCAAAATCAACCGATTTGCGGTGATCGAGTATATCGACGCCGTTCAGATTTGCTCCCGCACCGGACGCAAGCTCACGGATCTTTTCTTCGCTACCGAGCAGCGTGATCTTTGCGATCCCCTCAGACGCGCAGATCGCGGCCGCCTCGACGGTGCGGACATCCTCGCCCTCGGGCAGGATAAGATGTTGGATATCGGCGGCGGCGCGTTGGCGTATCTTTTCGAGGATCATAGCTTTGGTCGCCAACGGCGACAGACATTAAAGCCTAGGGTGCAATGAGCAAAGCGAATGGAACCCTAGGTAAAAATCAAGTCTATATCCGACGCTGAAAGCGTCGAACAAACTGGACGATAGTTCGTCCCTTTCAGAGACGGCATTCAATGTGACCCGCTTTCCTAGGGTTCCGCTCTGCTCCAACCTAGTAGGCTTTATTGTTTATCGCCTTCGGCGACAGAATCGTCGGTCATCTCGAATTTACCATACAACTAAATCATTCAAAACTTGCTCTTATATCGGCTATTAACTAAACTCAGGTTAATCTGAGGAATAATGCGATGAAAGAGAAAAATACGAAGCTAGCAGGGCGTGAAAAGAGCGAATTAAAAGGCCGTATGCGGAGCTTTTTGATGTTCTTGCCGAATATGGTCGGGCTGCTCGGTCGTATGCTCAAAGATGCGCGGGTGCCGACCGCTGAAAAGGCTCTTTTTCTCGCGGCTATCGTCTATGTCGTCTCGCCGCTCGATTTTATCCCGGACGATTTCCCGTTTATCGGACAGGTCGATGATCTGTATGTCGTCGCTCTGACGCTGCTGAGGCTGATCAACCGCACTGATGAATCTATAGTCCGCAAACATTGGCTCGGCGGCGGTGACATCGTAGCGTTGGCCGATTCGATAGCAAATATCGCACCTAAATTACTGCCCAAACGCATCTCACGCGTCCTCACTTCGCGTGTCGAACTCGCTCCGGCGGGCAAGATCCTGCGCGGCATTACGCACAAGGATGAGGCCCTCGTTCGCGAGATCGCCGGCGACGAAATTGCCGACATCGATGCCCGCTCGCAGATGGCAAACTAGCCCAACCCAAACTTTTTTCGTTTTAACCCGTAAATTATTGATTTTCTTGTGGATTTATCGCGCCTTTGCAACTATATTCAACCCAAGCTCGAAAAGATCTGAATATTGAAAAATTTGGCGCGTGTCTGCCGTTTTTTCGTTATACTCGTTTTTATAGAACGATAACGGGAAAGCGGTATTAAAGAATCCTATGTTTGAACGTTACACGGAGAGGTCACGGCGGGTGATATTCTTCGCCCGGTACGAAGCCCTCCAATACGGTTCGCAAGTCATTGCTCCCGAGCATATTTTGCTCGGCCTTATGCGTGAGGACAAAACTCTGTCCGCCCGCTTTTTTCCGTTTCGCCATGCCCTCACCGTTGACAACATCCGCCGCGATGTCGAGGAGCGCATCGTCGTCAAAGGCCGCATCCCGCAATCGTCCGAGCTGCATCTTTCGGCGGCCACCAAGCAGATCCTATTTTACGCAAACGACGAGAGCCGTCAGTTAAAGAACCGTCACATCGGCCCCGAGCATCTGCTGCTCGGCATCGTCCGCGAAGAAAAAAGTGTCGCCGCCGAGATACTTTTTGGCTACGGACTGCAGCTGCAGGACGTCCGCGACGAGATGACGCGTCAGAGCGGCATACCGGGAGTGCTCGCCGCAAATAAAGAAAATTCCAAGACGCCCGGACTGCTCGAATTTACCCGCGACCTGACCGTTGACGCCGCCGAGGGTCGACTCGACCCCCTCGTCGGACGCGAAGAGGAGGTCCAGCGGATCATTGAGATCCTCTGCCGCCGCACAAAAAATAATCCTGTCCTGATCGGCGAATCCGGTGTTGGCAAAACTGCCATCGTCGAAGGACTCGCCCAGCGCATCGTCGATAAGAACGTGCCGACCTTTCTCGAAAACAAACGCATCCTGTCGCTCGATCTTTCGTTGGTCGTCGCCGGAACGAAATACCGCGGCCAGTTTGAGGAACGCCTTAAAAAGATCATGGCCGAGCTTAAAGAGAGCGATGAGAACATTGTCTTTATCGACGAGCTGCACACGCTCGTCGGTGCCGGTTCTGCTGAGGGCACCCTCGATGCTGCTAATATTTTGAAGCCTGCACTTTCGCGTGGCGACATTCAATGCATCGGAGCGACAACGCCGACTGAGTTTCGCAAGACCATCGAAAAGGACCGAGCTCTGGAGCGCCGCTTTCAGTCCGTTAAGATCGAACCCGCGACCGAGGTCGAGGCGCTTGAGATCATCAACGGCATCGTCGAACGCTACGAGGCGTTTCACGAGCTTCGCTATACCAAGGACGCTCTGCTCGCCGCCGTCACGCAATCGAACCGCTACATCCCCGACCGCTTTTTGCCGGACAAGGCTATCGACGTTCTGGACGAAGCGGGAGCACGCGCAAAGCTGCGGTACCAACACGAAAATCGAGGCGAGCCGTCGTGGAAAGAGACCGTGGAAAATTGGAAACGCGCCGCCGCAAACGAGGATCAATTGATCTCGTATGAGCTGCGTTCGTTAGAAGATTCGTTCTTTGCCGTCGAGGTGACTAAAGACGACGTCGATGAGGTGATCGCCCGCTGGACCGGTGTGCCCGTGTCGTCCGTTAAGCAAAAAGAAGCCGAAAAATTATTGACCATCGAGACCGCTCTGCACGAACGCATAATTTCGCAGCGGCCCGCGATCTCGGCACTCGCAAGAGCGATCCGACGTTCGCGTGCCGGATTAAAAAATCCGCATCGACCCGTCGGCTCGTTTCTTTTCCTAGGCCCGACCGGCGTCGGCAAAACCGAGGTTGCACGTTCGATCGCCGAATATCTGTTTGGCTCGGAACGCGCCCTGATCCGTTTTGACATGAGCGAATTCATGGAAAAACACGCGGTTTCAAAATTCATTGGCTCGCCTCCGGGCTACGTCGGCCACGAAGAGGGCGGCCAGCTTACGGAAAAACTACGCCGTTCACCATACGCCGTCGTGCTGTTTGACGAGGTCGAAAAGGCTCATCCGGATCTGTTCAATGTTTTGCTACAGGTTTTTGAGGACGGTGTCCTGACCGATGCGATGGGACAGGCGGTGGATTGCAAGCACGCGATATTTATCATGACCTCAAATCTCGGTGCCCGCGTTATCCAAAAACGCGCATCGCTTGGATTCCAAGGCAGCGGCGACGCCTCTCGCGAACGCATGGAAGAACAGGTGATGTCGCAGGTCAAACAGACATTTGCCCCCGAATTTATCAACCGTCTCGACGAGATCATCATCTTTGACGAGCTGCTCGACGAGGACCTGCTCCGGATCATCGACCTGCAAGTCGCAAAGTTAAATGTTGTAACCGCCGGCCGTGATCTAAAGATCCTATTGACCGACGATGCCAAAAAATGGCTGGTCGAAAAGACCTGTGCCGACCGCAGCTATGGCGCCCGTCCGCTAAAACGTGCCCTGCAGAAACACGTCGAGGATGAGCTGTCCGAAGCCTTGATCCAAGGCCAGGTCACCGACGAAAGCACCGTCGAGATCTATCCGGATGGCGACAAACTCGCCTTTCGTGAGGTTCGTGCAAAAAAGACGGAAAAGGAGCTCACGCAAAAGGCTTGAAATTAGTTTGAGCCGATAAACTCTTTTATTTTAATGATCAGCTGGTCGCGTATTGTACGAAACGCGGCCAGCTTTTCTTCTTCCGTACCATCGACCTCTGCCGGATCTTCGAGGCTCCAGTGTGTCCGCTCCGCCTTACCGGGAAATGCCGGACAGGTCTGATTGGCGTTATCACAAACGGTAATGATGTGATCGAAAGCCGTACCGAGAAACTCATCGAGGCATTTTGAACGATGACCCGAAATATCGACACCGATCTCTGCCATCGCGGCGATCGCCTGCGGGCGAACGAAACTCGCAACCGTTCCGGCACTTTCAACCTCAAACTTGTCGCCGCCCATTGACCGTAGCAATCCCTCGGCCATCTGACTCCGCGCAGAGTTGCCCGTGCAGAGGATCAGTATGTTTTTTCGGTCATTCATAGTCTTGAACAAACAACCAAATAATGTTGATGAAGCAAAACTTGGGATCAAAACCCCAGATGAGTTGCAGCACGATAAGTGAAGCCGTAATGACGATAGGCGTCTTATATTTTATGAGTCTTCTTTTCATCAGCAGCAAGCTGTCGCGACTTCCTTTCTCTTGCCGTCGATGTTTGTAAAAGTCGGCACGCAGCACGTCTTGTCGGCGGCGTCCTGCACCTCTTCCGACAAGTTGTCTTGGAGCACGACAAATACTTCCCATTCATTTCCGTCGGGGTCGTTGACCCAAGCCTTGTCCTGCAGAGCGTAGCAGCATGTCGTCTGCATTTCCTCACGCGGGACGAGTCCCTGCTCTTGCCAACGCGACTTCATCGCGTTTACGTCATCGCTGCTCGCGACTTGTATCCCGAGGTGCGACAACGCTCCTTTACCGTCAAATGCCACCTGATTGAGCGTCATATTGAGCGGCGGATTTGATACGTCAAATTTTGCATAACCCGTCCGCACCTTGCTCGGGTCGATGCCGAGCATCCGCTGATAAAAATCGATGCTGCGGGCAACATCTTTAACGTTTAGAGCAAGATGAGCCTTAAGTGTATTTATCTGGTTTTCCATAATTGCCTCCGGTTTACTATAATTATGTTTTGCCATAATTGTATTTAGAATAGCATGGGTAACAATTATGTCAAGCCATAATTGTAAATATGATAAAATATTTTTAAATGGCCGTAAAAGACACGTTTAATGCTGAGTTATTCTTTTCGTCGCTCGCCGATAGGACACGGTTGCGGATCTTGAATCTGCTCCGCGACGGCGAGGTGTGCGTGTGTTTTTTTGCGGGGACGCTTGCGACCAACAACCCTAAAGTCTCGCGTCATCTTGCGTATCTAAAACGCGCCTCATTGGTCACTGCCCGCCGCGATGGTAAATGGATGCACTATTCATTGAGCCGACCGACCGACGAAAACGCTGCATCGGTATTTGATGCGACGATGAAAATGCTAGAGAGCGACGAGGAAATGCGATCTGACCGTAAACGCCTGTTGGAATTTTGCTGCGCACCTGACGCTCCGGTGATGATCCGAGGCCGGGCCAAAACCGTATAGGAACAATTGCCCCACGCCAAGCAAATAGGCGCTAAATCTGCGCACAAAGGTTCGCAGTTCGGCCACTTTACCTGTATAATTCGTAAGTTTGCAGGATAGGCGCCTAAGGGCAACCTGCGGCTCGTGCGCAGAATCAAAGAGGCAAGTTAAATCTAACGTTGTAATGCTGTTTTTGTTGGTTTATCCTATTATTTCGTATGACGACAACGGCGAACCAAAAGCTTTTCGGAGCTTTTTAATTTGCACACAGTAAGGAAGTTCCCGGTTTATGTATAATCTTCGCGCACTCGGATTTGTAGTACTCGTCTTGGTATTTGCGGCATTTCCCGCCATTGCCTCATCAGACGAAAGTGCGAAAAACAAAACAGTTTCGGGAAAAGCCACTTCCGCTCAACAGGTTGTTGAAACCGTCGATATCCAGGGCAACCGTCGTCTGCGTGACGAGGACCTGCTCTATTACATCAAAACTCGTCCCGGAGACGTGTATGATCCGGCGGCTCTCGAACGCGATCTGCGAGAACTCCTTTCGCTCAACTTTTTCGATAAAACTTCGACTCGTGTCTTGACCGAGGACGGCATCCGCGGCGGCGTCAACGTAATATTTGAGGTTAAAGAGTTACCGATCATCCGCGACCTGCAATTCAAAGGTTCGAAGATCATCTCCGAGTCGGACATCCTCAAAGAATTTCGAGAAAAGCGTGTCGGCATCTCAAAAGAGTCTGTCTATGACCCCGTCAAGGCCCGCAACGCGACCCGCATATTGCGCGAAATGCTTGCGTCAAAAGGCTATCCAAACGCCACGGTCACCGTCAAAGAAGAAGAAGTTTCTGCTACATCGATCGCCGTTACCTTTGACGTTCAACAGGGCAACCGCTCACGTATCGTCGAGATCGACTTTGAGGGGAATCAAAAGTTTAAGGATAGCGAGTTGCGTAACGCCCTCGTCCTGGTCAAACAGACCGGCCTCGTCGCAAGGGTTAAGGGGATGGACATCCTCGATCTGCGAAAGCTCCAGTACGATCTGCAAAAAAATGTGCGGTCGTATATGTTTTCGAAAGGTTACTTTCAGGCACGTATCGGCGACCCTGTGGTCGTCGGGCTCGGCTACAAACGCACGGGTTTTCCGCTGCTAAAAAGTTTGCCGATCCCGCTACTGGGTTCAAATGACGACACGCTTAAGATCATCGTCCCGGTCACCGAGGGAAAGATATTTCGCGTCGGCGAGTTAAAGGTCGAGGGCAACTCGATCTTTTCCGAACAGCAGATCCTAGGTTATGTTGGGTTGAAAAAAGGTGAGATCGCTGACGGTAAACGCCTGCAGGATGGGGTTTACGAAGATTTGAAAAAGGTCTACGGCTCGCAGGGCTTCGTTCAGTACAACGCTGAGTTCGAACCGGTATTTACCGACAGCAAAACAAACCCTGAGGAGGGTATCGTTGATATAACCCTCACGATTGACGAGGGCAAGCAGTTTAGCCTTCGCCGGCTAGAGTTTACGGGTAACACGTTTACCCGGGATAAGGTAATGCGCCGCGAGTTCCTGCTCAATGAAGGCGATATTTACAATCAAAATTATCTCGAGATATCTGTTGCCCGCCTAAATCAGACACAGTATTTTGATCCGATCGACAAAGATCAGGATGTAGAGATCCGTACGGATGAAGAAAAAGGCGACGTTGATCTGATCGTCAAGGTCAAAGAAAAGGGGCGTCAGCAGATATCGTTTAACGGCGGACTTTCAGGCATCGGGGGATCGTTCTTTGGCCTCGAATATTCGACAAATAATCTTGCGGGCACCGGTGAGATCCTATCATTTAACATCGGTGCCGGTAACCGCCAACAGAGTTTGCAGTTCTCATACCAGCAACCGTATTTTCGCAACCGTCCGATCTCGGTCGGCTTTTCGGTCTTTGTCAGCAAGTACAAATTCTTTGGCGAAGGCACGTATTTGACACAAAATACTGACGTTCTCAACGACCTATTTAATCCGAACGGCGCAGTTCTCACTGATGAGGCAAACCTCTTTACGCAAAAAACGTATGGCGCCAATGTTTTTGCGACCGCACCGCTTTCGGAGCTATTTTTCAAAAAGCGCCGCTTTACGCAATTTTCGCGTGTCGGCCTGACATATCAGTTTTCGGCCACGAGTATAACCGACCCCGAGATCAATGCGTCTGCGGATCCGGCTGCGACGATCCCTGTCATTTATAGACAGCCAAATATCATTACCAGTCAGATCACCGGCACATTTGTCTACGATACACGTCAGCCGGCGGCAAACGGCATTGATACACTGAGCGGTAAGTCGCTGTCCGCATCATTTGCGCTTGCGGGTCTCGGCGGTGATGTTAGAACCTATCAACCGTCGATCCAGTTCTCGCACTTTATCCCGGTCAGGAACAAGAGATCAAAGAATCCTCACGTTTTTGCATACAGGATACAGGCCGGTACGATCCAAACATGGTCGCCAACCGCGACGGTCAGAAATGCTAATTCCCTCTCATTCATTGGCGGTGTGCCTGCATATTCGCGTTATTTCCTAGGCAGTGAAAACGACATTCGCGGATATGATTCAAGGGCTATCGGTCCTATCGCTCCGTTTGACACATATATTACAAGCCGTAATGTCGTAGTGGCGATAAATGCATTTGGCACGGCCGACGAGAATCATGGCCTTGACCCACGCGACCGGGACGAGATCAAGACTATTGGAGAGCTGACCGGCATCGGCGGTATCAATCCGGCATTGTTCTCACGAAACTACCGTTTTATAGGTGGTGACACGCAGTTACTCGCCAATGTCGAATATCGTATCCCTCTATTTGGCCCGGCTACGATGGCATTCTTTGGAGACGTCGGCTCGGTATTTAATCTGCGGAAAACTCAACATCAGGTTATTAATAGCGAATTTCTACCCGATGAGAGTTTTCTCGGGGCGGGACGTCTTACCGCACTTGGGCTGATCAACGCACAGGTTCTCGAGAGCAGCTTTGGCAGCATCCTCTATTATCGCGGCCGCGTAATGACCAAGACCGATTACATAAACGAGTTTTGCCGCGGTAACCGTTTTGGTTGCCCAACGAGCCTGTCGCCCCAGGTTCAGCAGCTTTTCCTGCGTGGTGAGGTCCAGCAAAATTCGCAGCTTCGCGTTAGCGATTCGCAGTTCGCCAGTATAAAGGATTTCAAGGCGACGGTCGGTGTCGAGTTACGCGTTCAAGTGCCGATCGTCAATGTGCCGTTCCGTTTGATCTATTTTTATAACCCGAACGGTAAGTTCGGTACTACCGAAGAATTACCCGGTATATTTCTGCCCGGCAAGCGAAATGGATTTAAGTTTACGGTAGGCCGTACGTTCTAGTGCCTAAAGAAAATTGACTTTGATCGTCCTTTTATTTAATATTGCTTTTCTTTTTTTGAAACGCCAAGCAACACTTTACGTAAAATAGGTTTCAAAGCATTGTATAAAGATTTGGGGGTCATTGTGGCCCGCCGATAAGTTAAGGAGTTTTACACGATAATGAAGAAATTTAATCTACTTGCCGTTAGCTTTATTTTTGCGACGGTTTTCGCAATGTCGACCTTCGCCCAGACCGGAACCGGCAAGATCGGTTGGATAGACACAGGTGCATTTGCTGACGAAAAAGAAGGCGTCACAAAGTATATCAATGCACTCAAAGCTCTCCAGACCGAGCTAAAACCACGCCTTACCGAGCTACAGACGCTCGATACCAGGATCAAGACGATCGCTGATGATCTGCAAAAGATGCAGGCGAATCCAAACGTTCCGGTTGACCAAAGGGCGGCTCAGACAAAGCAGGACGAGGGTCTACGTCTGCAACGTGAGCTTGAGTTCAAGAAAAAAGAATACGATGCGGCGCTCGCAAAACGCGGCAGCGAGGTCCTCGGGCCGATCCAGGGTGATATTTTTAAGGCGATCCAAGATTTTTCGAAACAGAAGGGGTACACCGCGATCCTGGACATCTCGGCATTGGCAAACGAAAACATGAACGCCATCCTGGCCTTGGATGCAACGGCCAATCTTACAAAAGAGTTTATCACTTACTATAACGCCCGACCGGCGACGACAGCCTCAACGTCAACCCCTAAATAGTGATATAGTTTAGCTTGGCTTAAAGGTCAGAAGAGAGTTCTCTCCTCTGGCCTTTACTTTTATATGCACGATATTTTTAGTTATGAAATTATTTAGAACCATTATTTTGGCCTCATTTTCCTTCATTCTCTTTGCAGCCGTAGGTTACAGCCAGGCCGCTAATGGCAAGGTGGGAGTTATCAACACAAACTCATTCGGCGATGAAAAAGCTGGTATTACAAAGTATATTTCTGCGTTAAAGGCGCTAAGTACGGAGTTCGCCCCGGCACAAACAGAATTAGAGACGTTTGCTAAAAGGCTCAATGATCTCAGCAAAGAGATCCGGACTTTACGCGAACAGGCAGCAAGCGGAAAAGTGCCGGTCAACGAAAAAGCCGCCCAAGCCAAAATGGACGAAGCGGAGAAGCTCCAGCGTGACATCAAATTCAAAGAAGAAGACGCTAGAGCCAGATTTGGGCGACGGCAGCAGGTCGTCATGGCTCCCGTCATGGAGGACATTGCCAAAGCTATGCAGGATTTTGCCAAGCAAAAAGGCTTTGCAGTTATTTTTGATGTTGCGAAAGACGAAGCAGGTCTTTTGATAATGATAGCGGACGAAAAAGCTGAAATAACAAGGGACTTTGTCGCTTTTTACAACGCACGGACGGGTGCCACCCCAACAAAATAGGTAAGATCAATACGTGTTTGGTGGGTCGGTGAAATTGCCTTTTGCTGGCTTTTGGCTTATATGTTTTCTTTATCGATCAAATTATGTCGATCCTCGATTCAATAGGTATTCAGAAGATTCTGCCGCATCGTTATCCGTTTTTACTCGTGGATAAGATCATCGAGCTTGAACCGCGTGTACGAATCGTTGGGATCAAACAGGTCACGATAAATGAGCCTTTCTTTGCCGGCCATTTCCCTGAGGCTCCGGTCATGCCGGGAGTTTTACAGATCGAGGCACTCGCACAGGTCGGAGCAATTTTGGCCCTGCGTGAGTTTGAGGACCGTGACAGCAAGATCCCATTCTTTACCGGGATCGAAAAGGCCCGTTTTCGCCGGCCCGTCGTGCCGGGAGATACACTTCGGCTCGAGGTCGTCGCCCTGCGGATCGGCAGCCGCGTTCAAAAAATGCACGGTGTCGCATCGGTTGACGGCCAAGTGGCCGCCGAAGCCGAAATACTGTCGATCATCGCCGATCGCGAACAGTAGTATAACCATATGGATAACCAACAAATTGCTGAATATTTTAGGGAGCACTGGCTGCTCATTTTGTTACTAAACTTTGGGCTCGGACTGATTTTTGGCGCGATCCCATTGTTATTGGGAATTCGTCGAGGCAAACGGACTCTAGGCATTACCGCTCTCATCGTCACGGCGATTGTCTCAGTGCCCTCCTTTTTGCTGGGAGTGTTATCGAGTGTGATATTTACCGTCGTTGTTTTTACGAAGGGTAAAATTAACTCAGATTCCGATTTAGCCTGATGTCTGTCATTCACGAAACCGCCGTGATCGCCTATGGCGCCCAGATCGGCGAAAATTGTCACATCGGGCCGTTCTGCTCGATCGGCGATAGCGTAATACTGGGCGAAAACGTCCGGCTCGAATCGCACGTCGTCGTTGACGGCAATACGTCCATTGGCGACGGTACGCATGTTTTCCCTTTCGCCTCGATAGGGCTTGCCCCGCAGGATCTGAAATATGCGGGTGAACCGACATCAACCGAGATCGGCAAAAATAATCACATTCGCGAATTCGTTACCATCCATCGAGGCACTAGCGGCGGCGGTGGAACAACACGGATCGGCGACGGCAATTTGCTGATGGCCCAGGCCCATGTCGCGCACGATTGCCAGCTCGGCAACGAGATCATCATGGCAAACGCCGCGACTCTCGCGGGTCACGTCGAGATCGACGATAAGGCAAGCGTCGGAGCTTATTCGGGCGTCCACCAATTTTGCCGCGTAGGTTACGAGGCATTTATCGGCGGCTATTCGGTCGTCGTCAAAGACGCGATGCCATACGCGATCATCCAGGGCAACCACGCAAAATGCTATGGCCTTAACCGTCTCGGCGTAAAACGTCGTGGTTACAGCAAAGACACGATCGAAAAGCTCAACCATGCTTTTCATCTGCTGCTTTCGTCAAAGCTCAACACCAGCCAAGCCGTGACGCGCATCCGTGCGGAGATCTCCGGCTCACCCGAGGTCGATCTGCTAACAAAATTTATCGAAAGCTCCAAACGCGGGGTCGTCAAATAGATGTCCGAACCGCACACTATCGAAGATTTCGGCAAACGCATCCAACGTTGCTACGGCTGTTTCATCGCCTACCATCTCAAGGATATGTACCTCGGAGAAGACGTCACGTTCTTTTGCGACTACTGTAAGGATGAGACGATGTTTCATTTTGACGAATTTTCAAAACTGCTCGACCTATCCAAATTGAACCAACCCGGCGACGACCATCATCACTAAAGGCAGAAACACGACCGGTAGGGAGTGTGTTCTTTCCCCCGCATTTCCTTTAAACTTGATAGGTGGCCGAAGATAATAAACCAGAAAAGCCGACTCTCACGGGGCTTGCACGTCACCTCGGGCAGTTACCCGCGGATAAAGAACGCGTGGCTTTGGAGATGAGTGCCGCTCTCGCTGGTGTTTCGCTCCGAGTAAGCCGCGAGTTTGTCGAGGCTGTGCCAAAAGCGGCAAAGGTCTTGTCCGCTGACGATCTGCGAAACTGGGGCGAATTTGGCAGACGGCTCGCGATGGGCAATGCCGACAGCGGCGTTAAATTCTTCGCCGATGGGGTCGAAGGCCTGAAAAAGATCCCGAAAGATGCCCGGGCGGCTGTGTTTCGGGTTTGCTCACGCCAGCTCGTTCTTTCCAGTTCGATAGCTCTCGATACCTTTCACCTGATCCCTGTGATCGCGGCCGATCTCCCTGACAAAAAGCTGCTTGCCGAGATACTCAACCTCGCCGTCGAGATCGCCCAGCGTTCGGCAAAGCACAGCGCCGATTTTCTCGAACATACCCCGGCAGTCGCCAGCGCTCTTGAGCATTTTGGTGATGACTCGCCGACCGTTGCCGAAGCCGTGCTCGCACTCGCCGCAGATTTCGCCAACCGTACAGGCGGCCTGACTGCCGATCTGTGGCAGGAGTTACCCACAGCGTTGGCCGACCTGACCGCTCTGAATGTTAAAGCTCTGATGGAAGGCTCCTCAGAGTTTCTCGAGTATGGCGGCAGCGTCACGCTGCATTTTGTGGCATCAGGTAGCAAGGTTTTAGCTGTTTCAGATCGAGCGTTTGACGATTGGCGTGCTGCATCACGTGACATCGCACGCCATGGTAACGCCGTCCTGATCGCTTTTCTACGGGCGACGCCAAAACTCTTTGACCGGCTCACGGGACCAAAAAGCCGACTCGAACCGGGTACGGTAAACCGAGTTTTACTCCTGACAAAACGTATCGCCGAAACCGACGCCGAGAGTGCTCTGGCGGCATTCAAATCCAGTGCGGCGGCGTTGCAAAAAGTTTCAGTTGAGCAGTTCGAAGAGTGGGTCGAGAACGGCCTCCGTGAAAACGTGGACGAATCGACTAGGGCCCGCCGCAGCTATTTTGCACTCGAAACTCGAGCCTCAAACGAACGCCTGCAAAAGGTCAGGCTCGGCCTTTCGCTTGAAAGTATCCAGCCCGTCCTGCGAATGTACATCGAGGCTCTGACCGGCAAAGAGGTGGAGATCATCCCGCTAAACGCTTTCGGGGCCGAGACACGCATCGGCGATGGCAAGACCATTCACCTACCTGCATCGATAGCCGAGTTTGATGAGGACGAAATGGATTTTCGCCTTTACAAGGTTCTCGCCGCTCACGGTGCCGGCCAGATCGAGTTTGGCACATTTGACCGCGATACGCTCGAGCTAAAAGCTGCATTTGAAGACCTAAGCGAACTGTATTCGATGACCGCCGACCAAAAAGATTCATTTTCACTCGATGGTTATCTCGGAGAAATTCGAAATTCGAAATTCGAAAGTCGAAATTTGCCCAAAGATTCTGACTACCGCGAGGTCCTCAAAACTTTCCCCGAACCACGACTTGCACGGAAGATTTTCAGCACAATGGAAAATGCCCGCATCGACCACTGTCTGCGGCAGACCT
>JBGTII010000007.1:0-3906 GCA_041745735.1 Pyrinomonadaceae bacterium
ATCGCACGCATCTCGCCTGATACCGGTAGCCACGACCGCTTGTTGCGACGGATCTCAGTGCGTACCGAGCGCTTTAACTGATCTTGTAGAGAGACGGGAATTGCGGGCCGGGCCATCTTCCGGAGAGATGTCTTTATCGCATTCATATCGGCAAACTCTTGTCGGCAAACCGGGCAGCTTTCTAGGTGTGCCTTGACGACGGTCTGCTCGCCGCCGGTCAGGGTACCGTCAGCGTAGAGTGCGAGTTCAGTTTTTATTTCCGAGCATTTCATTGCCGTAAATGTATTGACGCGAATGGCTGGCTGACCCCGGCTGTCTCCTGCTCATCAGGTGACAATGCTCGTGCTGTGATCCGGTATTTAAGATCGGCGGTGGTCTCGGTGATCTTGTGATCGATGTTGCTGGTCGATTCAAACAACCGCCAATTTTCCGCTTTTCGTGACTCCAAAACCCAACTCTCGCTCTCTCTTTTGACCTATCGTTTGGCACCGATTTATTTAGTCATTAAAAATGAGACCGGGGCGAGTCAACCATTCCCGTCAATTGTCAAAAATCCTTTAGTCTTCGCCGCAGTTCATCGCGGCCGCGTGAGATACGCGATTTTACCGTCCCAAGCCCGACGCCTAATGCGGCGGCGCTTTCGTCGTAACTCAATCCCTCAATGTCACACAGGACGACCGCTTCGCGGTAAATTTCCTGCATATCCTGCAAAGCCGTGTGGATCGCATATTCGCGTTCGCGGGCGAGTGCAGTGTCCTCGGGGCTTACCGAATTATCGGCTAACGTGTCGGAAAATCTCGTTTCCGAATCACCAACGTTCGCATCCAAAGAAATCGTCAGGTCGCGTTTGCGTCGTTTCCACCAGCGAAAGCGGTTTCGCGATTCGTTGACCGCGATGCGAAAGAGCCACGTCTTTAACTCCGAATCGCCGCGAAAACCTTTTATCGCCTTGAACGCCCGCAGAAATGTGTCCTGCGTCAGATCGCTCGCCTCTTCGGCGCTCTCGGTAAGCCGGTAGAGCATCGCGTAGATGTCACCCGAATATCGGTCGATCAGCGTTTCAAACGCGGCTTCTTCGCCTGCACGTAATTTGTCAATAAAGGCAATTTCTTCGCTCGCGTGTGCGGAGATGACAGGTCCAGACACTACTGCCTGTCCGATCTTGTCGTCGTCAAATGTGATCGACTTGAACAACATCATCGCCCGCCTTTTTGCATTCTCTCTGTAGAGAAGCTTTCAAATTGCAAGCCCGCTTTTTCGCGAACTATAAATATTAGACACCGTCTTTTCACTTTTGTTCCCAACGATCAAAAATTAATCAAAATCCCACAATTTCACCCAAATTATGCTCTTTCTTCACTGTTCAATGTTCACTAATCACTATTCACTGCCATTGATATTTGCTCTAAAGCCCGTTTTACGTTAAATTAACTCTTTTGCACTGGGCTTTGTATTCCCAATTATATAACGTTAGAGCAAGCAGTTATTGCAGTTTTTTGAACGATGACACGAAAAAAGAGAAGATTTGAACAGTTAGAGGCGGCCGCAGCAAACCCCGAAGAAAAGAAGACCTATGTTGACCCGTTTCAGCAGCAGGTGATTCCGAAGATCGAGGGCTTTGGCAAAAAGTTTGAGGGTAAAGGTAAGACGATACTTTATGGCCTCGGTGCCGTCCTTGTGCTAATCATCATTATCGTTCTTTTCATGCGATGGAACGGTCGATCGAGCGGAGCCGCTCAGACCGCGCTTGGCAAAGCTATTGAGACATCGCAGGCTCAGATCTCAGCAACGGGAGCACAGCCGGGTTCGACGGCGAAGACATTTAAGACGGAAAAGGAACGTTCTGACGCCGCGATCGCCGAGTTTCAAAAGGTAGTTGATACATACGGCGGTTCGGTCGGCGAAAAAGCAAAATATTTTATCGCTGTCAATAAGCTGATGTCCGATCGTGCGGCTGGAATTGCTGACCTTGAGGGTCTGGTTTCTGGAGGTTCGTATTCGGCGACGCTTGCTAAATTTGCTCTCGCTCAGACTCGTGTCGATGACAACAAGCTCGATGATGCCGTAACGCTTTATCAGGAACTAACGGCGATGAGCGACCCTATCGTCGCAAAGGATACGATAAACTTCGAACTCGCCAAGATATACGAAAAGCAGAATAAGAAGCAAGAGGCGGCGGATATCTATTTCAACATCGCAAAGACGGCAAGCGAAGCAAAAGATCTCGACGGCAAACCGGTCCGTATGACTGAGACTGCAACGAATGCTAAGGAAAAGCTAAAAGAGCTTGATCCCGAACGTGCCAAGCAGATCGTCGATCCGACGCCTGAGTCGCCATTTGGCAACGGGTAAATGTTTTTTTTGAGAAACCCGCCCGCAATCGCATTTTAAGGTGCATTGGAAATTGAGGGCAAATATTGAGCGATCTTAAACAAACAGACCTGAGCAGGATCAACGCGGCGGACGAAACATCTGCCGCCGTGGAACCGGCAAACCCGATCACGATACGCGTTTCACCGCACAGCTATTTCACCGCACTATTCCTAGGCACATTTCTTTCGGCACTGCTTTTCTATCTTGAGATAGATATTGCGGGCTTTGCCGCGTTTGGCATTGCATGGATCGTGCTTCCTTTCCTCGCTTTGCGCGACCGGATCAGTTTTGACGGAAAAAGTTTGCAGCGGATAGGATTGCTTCCGCGTTTTTGGTCGTGGTTTAACGGCTCGCGACGGCGGTTAAAGATCACCGATATCGAACAGGTCGAGACGCAGTCGATCCGTGCTCTGAAACGCGGCGGCAGCGTCCACTATCGTTATCGCACGATCCTTCGGGGTAAAGGGCTGAGCATCGCGATCGCGTCGGGCGGCGAAGATTTTCGCCGTATGATAAAAGGAATTTTGCCAAAGCTCGAGGAGAATGCTCTTGACGTGCGGTCGCTTGAGCTTCGCGAATTTCTCAACGACCCAAAAGAGATCTTGATGAAAGCAGAGTTTTCACGCATTCCGTCGGCCGATGCTCTCGAAAGCTCGATCTTCGATCTTCTTAGGAGTAAGCGTAATCGGAAAAACGGTGTTGCGTTGGGAGATGATGAAAAAGCTGAGGATCTGCGGGTGCTCGGCAACGAGTTGCGCGTTTCAGGTTACCTGCCGCAAGCTCTCGAAGCCTTTCGCCGCGCGTTAAAAATACGCGGTGCTGACGGACGTCTGTTGTTTGAATTTGCTAGATGTTTGCATGCTTTTTCTGCGGTCAAACGTGATCCGCAGATGGAGCGTAAGGCCCTCGCTGCCCTGCGTCTTTCCGAACGCCACGTCGCCGACGATGGCGATCTGCTTTCGCGGCTCGGTGAATATTACTTTTCGCTTGGTGAATGGCGACGTGCCGAGATGGTCTTTCAGCGTGTTTTCGACCGCGTGGGAGAAAATTTTCGTGCTGCACGCGGGCTCGCGGAGATGTCTTTGCGAGACGGCAAGATCGCCCATGTCATACATCAATTTTCGACAGCGAATCGACTTGCCCAGACACCGAGTTTGCGTCGTTGGACTCGCGGCGAGGCTGATTATTTTTCGTCGCTCAACTCTGACGAAGAATATATGGAGGTCGAGATCGGCCGCGTCAATATGCTCGACACCATCGAACGCTCAAAAAGCACAACACTGCATATCGCCTTTCTTTCATTTCCGCTGATCGCCGTCGGCCTGTTTTTCGAAGACCCGCTCGTCGCCAACATCGGCTGGTCAGCTTCAACTGTCAGTTTGCTGATCTGGACGGGCCTCATCATCAGTTCACGAATGCTCTCGCATCGTATTCCTTATGACCTAATGCCGGCGGACGACTAACCCTGTCTCGGAATTGTTCAAGAATAAATAGAGCCGTATAGCTCGCCGAAGAAGTTGCGGGGTCGAGAGC
>JBGTII010000008.1:0-7336 GCA_041745735.1 Pyrinomonadaceae bacterium
CCAAATCCCGCGCCATCGGGAAAATTCGCTATTGGTGGTGTTGGTTTGTCGCCGGGGCTTTGTTGCTGTTGATCGCCACGCCTGCGTTGATCGTTTTGGGGATAATAAACAAACGGATGTGGCTGTTCCCGCTTGCCCACTGGGGAGCAAGGACGTGGCTGCGGGCATGCGGGGCGACGGTCAAAGTAACCGGTCAGGAACATCTCGACCCAACCCGCTCATACGTTTTCGCTTCGAACCACCGCTCTTACTTAGATACCGCGACGCTCTTTTTCTACGCGGGTCAAAAGATGGGCCTGGTCGCAAAACGCGAGCTGCTCAAAGTTCCCGTCCTCGGTCAGGGCATGAACTACGTCAACATCATCGCCATCGACCGCTCAAACCCCGAGCGTGCCCTGCGGTCAATGGAAAAGGCTCGCAAGGTGATGGATGACGGTTATTCGTTTGGTGTCTTTGTCGAAGGAACCCGTGCTATGCCCGGTGAGCTGCTGCCGTTCAAAAAAGGTGCGTTTCACCTCGCATTGCAGACAGGCTCAGCTATCGTCCCCGTCGCAATAAAAAACACCGACTGGATGATGGGCAAACGAACCGGCGTCGCCTACGCCGGCGAGATCGAGATGGTTCTGCTACAACCGATCGAGACCGCCGGCAAGACCGAGGAAGATGTTATGAGCTTGTTGATCGAGACGCGGCGAGCGATTGCGAAAGAACTGTCAAAACCGCCTGCGTAAGCGGGCGGTCGATCAATTGAGGCCATTGCCGCCTTGGTCCACCTTGGTCCGTCTGGTCCGGACCGGACCAAAACTATTCAGGCTTCTTCGGCGTTGGTGTCGGTTTTGGATCTGGCACATCGTCGAGGATCCGCACCTCGCTGCGGCCGACCGCGTAGTTGGTGTATTTTACACGCATACGGATCCGGACGACGCTGCCGTCGTCAAAGACGAGTTCATCGTCGGCACGAGCGTCAACCGGAAACCAGTATTTGCCGTCTACTTGATCGCGGAACGTCTCGACTATCGGAAACTTATTGGTCTTGGTCTCAGGTACAGCTTTACCCTTTGTTTTGACGATCATCAGATCATCAACGTCGATCCAGATACGGCCGGTGAAAAGCCGCACTTTCGACTTCTTGGGATCGGGGATCACCTTTGGCCGAACCTCAAAAACGTAAAGATTGAGTTCGTCGATCCGCTCGACACCGATGTATGAAAAATTATATTGAGCTACGAATGCCGGCTCTAGGGCGAATGGATTGACGCCACCAAGGTCTTCGAGATCTTCGGGTGTGACAAATCCGGGCGGTGTGGTCGCGACAGGGGCAAACAGGACCTTTTCAAACCGCGAGCCGTCCTCGTTAAATGTCATAAACGAATTGCGTTTATAGGTTCCGGCGATCTGTCCGCCGAGCCCGATGATATGCACAGCGGCGTCCCGGTTAAAAACATAGCTCGTGAGCGCCGCACGAAAATCGCCCTCGTTCGCCGTTACCTTTTGGATAATGCGGTCGATCTCAGCCTGACTAAGTTCTTTTTTGGTGATGCCCGCATTCTGGCCAAACGCCGCAACCGACAAACACAACACAAATAAAAATATCGCTATCTTTTTCATTGTCTTTATTAATCCCTCAACCAATGCATAGATGCCGAAACGGGGCGAAAAGTTCACAATTTAGCTCAACTAACCTACACTGACGCGGCGAAGCCGCCCGTCCACCGCCGCAAAGACCGCCTCGACGTCCGAATCCATACATATCCATTTCCCACACGTCCGCCGATTGCAATCGATACGGCAATCGATATCGTCCCGCTCAACGCAGATGTCATCGGGGTTTGGGCTCCCGTTTCGCCACCATTCGGTCGGCCCAAACAGCCCCACGACGGGGGCCCCGGCCGCGACCGCGATATGCGTCGGCCCGGTATCGCCGCCGACATAGACCCTCGCGTGTTTCACAAGTTCGTAAAAGCCTTTGAGGCTCGGCTGCGTGATGACCATCTTTCCGCTGCGGCTATTGACGGCGACCTGTTCGGCAAGATCCGCTTCTTTCGGCCCCGTCGCCACTATCGAGATGAGCCCTTTTTCGTCCCACAGCTTATCCGCAAGCTGTCCGAACTTATCGGCGTGCCAGAGCTTAGTCACCCAGCCGCCGCCTGGATTAAGTACCGCGAAACCGCCTCCGGCGGTCTCGATGATAGCCGCTGCCTCGGCCGTGTGCTCGGCGGATGTCCCGATCGGAAATTCAAAATTACTCGTCGGCACGGCGATGTCCAAAGCCACGGCGGTGAGCATCAAATGCTTTTCGATGACGTTTATTTGCTTGGGCGTCTTGACCGTATCGGTCAGCAGAATGCGGCTCGCCGGTTCGCGCAAGGATTCACGTGAAAATCCCCAACGCCGTTTCGCCCGTGACAGTTTCCCGATCATCGCGGATTTCCAGAGCCCCTGAAAATCTATCGAGAGGTCAAATTTGTGCTGCCTTAGTTCTTTTATCTGCCGACTCGCACCAAGCAGCATCTCCTCGACTATCCGTCCGCCCCGAAGCGAATGTGTATCAACCTCGATCAACTCGTCGATGAATGGATTGTCGCGCAGTATCTCGGCCGACTTTTCTTCTGCGATCCAAGAAATATGAGCGTCGGGTAAGGCGTGACGAATAGCTGCCAGCGACGGCAGCGTGTGGATGATGTCGCCGATACTGCCGAGTTTTACGATGAGAATACGCACTACGACTATGGTAATTGGAAAGTGCGGGATAGTTAAATGGCTCCGGCCATAGAAGCGAGCAATCTTGTGATTTGAGTTACTTACTGTACTCGGCTAGTTCTTTTTCAAGTTCGGCCGGAAGATCTTTGTCAGTGTCGCGAAGAGAGTTTAGTGATCTGAGGTTTTCGATCAGAGAGAGGGCCTTTTTAATACTCTCAACGGCATTTGGTTTGTTGTTTCGTCTGGCATAGGCTTCGGCAGAAAGTCGATAGGCGATCGCAAGATCGTATTGATACGTGGTCGTTTCCTTATCTGCCTCAGCGATGGGTATCATCATTTCGATGACCTTTTGGGCGATGATCTGAGCCTCGTCATAGCGTCCGAGTTTTATCTGTGCACGAGCTCGCTCAGTCTCATACACCGCAAGATTTCGGCTGTACTCCATATTTTCGGGCGTTTTTTTGCTAAGAGCGGTCATTACCACAATTGCCTTTTCGGCTTGAGCGATCGTGTTGGCATGATCCCCGGCAAAGCGGTAAGCACGGGCGGTATTAAAATGCGAAATGGCAAGGTCATACGCAACGACACCGTTTTCAGGCTCTTTTTCAAGTGCTGCTTTTGGAAAATCTATGGTCGGCAAACATGCCGCTACGCCTTTTTGGGCATCTTCTTTGTCAATGTAAAGTTCGCACGTCATCGAATTAGTCAGCCAGACGCTCCGTTGTACTCGAAAGTCATTTGGAAACTGCTTTGCCAATTCCTGGCTGATCTCGATCGCCTGCGCAAAACCACGCAACGCTCCGTCATAGTCACCGATCGACCCTTTTGCCTTACTCATCACGCGCAGCAATCGTGTCTGGGTCTTTTTAAAATCGGGATTCTCCGGTTCCTGCCCCCTCAATCTCTCGACGATCGCCAGTGCTTCGTCAAACAAAATCAGAGCCTTATCGGTCTGCGAATTAAATACCGGTATTGCTCCGTAATCGATCAGCAGAACCGCAAGACGATTTTGATACTCGACCGCCGCCGGCTGAGCGGCAACCAATTCGCGGCGCAGTTTTAGACCTCGTTCAAAAGCCTTCGAGGCTTCTTTAGTCTGACTATTATTCCACAGCGTCCTTGCGGTCGTATAGTAATTTGCCGCGAGTTTTTCTTTTGCTTCTAGATCGGCGGGATTTGCCGCATAAACAGCCTCACGCAATTTTGCCGCCTTTGTGTAACTGTCGAGGCCGGCCTGGATATTGCCAAGACTGGAATTGGTCAATGCCCCTTGAACATCGCCGATCTTTTCGTATGCCGTAGCGAGTTCACTTTGCAGCTCGAGGTCGCCGCTCGCTTCGTTAGATAAATTGTCGAGGTACGCGAGCGCGTTAGTAAGGATCTTTTCGCGAGCCTTTAGCGAACCTTCGAGATTCTCAATTTCAGGGTAGACGTCAAAAATATATGAGTTTGCCAATTTGCGAACGTCATTAAACCGGCTTTCGGCCTTTGCACGCTCTGCCTGAGCTACGCGGGCCTGCCACAGTGTGGCGACGACACCGGCAAGTACCGCCAGCAATATCATCGCACCTGCTCCGACCGAAAACCTGTTTCGACGGATGAATTTTGCCGCACGATACGAGAAAACATCCGGACGTGCAGTAACCGTTAACCCCTGCTGGTGGCGGCGGATGTCCTCGGCAAGATTCTCAGCTGAGGAATAACGCCGCTCGGGCTCTTTCTTTAGGGCTTTCAAGACGATGTTATCCAGATCGCCACGTAGATATTGGGCATTTATCGCTACCACATGGGGCCTTGTGTCGTCCGAATGGTTGGCTCCTGTTTGTATTTTCGTTTCCTGGCTCTCAACCGCCGAGCGAAATTGCGACACACCTGAATGCGGACCGGTGATCGACGATGGGGCCGGCGGATCGGCCTCGATCACTGCCTGATAGATCTCTTTGAAGTCGTGCTCTTGCGATTCGAATGGACGGTGCCCGCTGAGCAGCTCATAAAGCACAACTCCTAGCGAATAGATATCAGTCGCGGTCGTTGTAGCCTTGTTTTGAAGTTGTTCCGGAGAGGCATAGGACGGTGTCATCGCACCCAGTTTCGTAACGGTCGCCGTTTGCTGAAACTCGGCGGAAATGATCTTTGAGATCCCAAAATCGAGCAATTTTGGCTTGCGGTCCTGATTGACCAAAATATTTGACGGCTTGAGATCTCGATGAACGACCAGATTGCGGTGCGCAAAATTTACCGCCACACAAACCTCTCGAAACAAATCGAGCCTTTCATCGAGGGTGAGATCGTGGTGCTGACAATAGACATCTATCGGTAGGCCCTCGATATACTCCATCGCAAAATACGGGACCCCGTCGTCCGTCGTACCGGCATCAAGCAGGCGGGCGATATTTGGATGCTCGAGCGACGCTAGTATCTGGCGCTCCTGTTCGAACCGCTGGCGGAGCAATGTCGTATTCAGCTCGCGTTTTAACAATTTGAGAGCGACGCGTTGCGAGAATTTGCCATCGTCACGCTCGGCAAGGTAGACCGCACCCATGCCGCCGTAACCAAGTTCGCCGACTATTTTATAGACGCCGATATTCTGGCCTATGAGAGCATTATGCGGGGCTTCATCATCGAGGAAAGACTGAGCGAACGCGATAGCCGGAGCGTCCATCAACCCATCCGCCGCATCCTCACACGCGAGCAGCGACTCGACCTCGGAGATGATCTCAGGGCTGACATCTGCCCGCGCCAAAAAATCACCACGATCTCCGGGTTCGATCTCTAGGACTTTGTTCAAAAGATCTTTTACCTGATTCCAAGTTTCCGCTTTCATAGATGGGGTTTCTCTTCCTTGGAGTTATATGCGTAAGCCGAGCGATAAACCAGCCAAAAAACTTTTACGGATTATGACCCCTGGTTCAATTCGCGGTAAAGCCACAACCGCGCCGTCTGCCAATCACGGCCGACCGTGCGCTCTGAAACACCTAGCGTATGAGCGATATCGGTGTTGCTCATACCACCAAAAAAACGCATCTCGACGATCTTTGCCTGCTGCTTATCAAATTTTTCGAGCCGCTCAAGCACCTCGTCGAGACACAGCATCGAATTTGCCCGTTCCTCAACCGGTATTTTCAGATCGTCGATCGAAAAATGAATGGCATTGCTGCCGCGTTTTACCGCCGTATGGGCCCGCGCATGATCGACCAGTATCTGACGCATCAGCCGCGAAGCGATGCCGTAAAAATGACTACGGTTTTGCCAGTCGATGCCGGATTGCTCCGAGATGCGCATAAATGCCTCATGAACGAGCGCCGTCGGTTGGAGCGTGTGGTTCGAACGCTCGCTCGACATTAAATATCGTGCCTGACGGCGCAGCTCGTCATAGACGAAGGGCAACAGCCGCTCTTTGGCGTCAACGTTGCCGTCGTTCCAGTCATGCAGGATCTGAGTGATCTCGGAATCTTGCCTTTCGCCCATAAAATCACCCACTTCTAACTTATTGGAGCGTCTGATTTTAACGTTTTTTTACGGGAAAGGAAACTTTTTTAAATAGTTTTGGCTGACTTTCAGAAACTTTCACGCATATACAGATGAATAGATAAATTTTCACCGCTGAGCATCATTGGAGCACAAAATGAAGACAAGAGATCAACTGAACACGTTACACCGCTTAACAGGCAGGTCAATTTCATCACTAGCCATACTCTGTATCGGTGGCATCGCGGTAGCAATCGCAACCACGATGTTTCTTCAATTGACAACCGGCGTGACGGCTGCAAGCAAAGCAAAGCAACCTGCCGATAGTTCCGTCTATTTCGAAGAGAACCGCGGCCAATTTGACGACAGGGTCCGCTACCTTGCTCATGGGACCACGGGTTATTCGCTTTTTCTGACCGCCAACGAGGCAGTCTATGTGATATTTGACAAGCCGCCAACCGATTCGGCCGGATCCGAATCGACGGCGCCACTAGTTCAAAAACGCCCGCTCGCAGCTCCTCGATCAAACCGGGCGGTTGCCGTGTTTATGAGACTCGCTGGTGGTAACCCACGTGCGGTTTCCGAGGTGATCTCTGAGTTGACGCATCGGACAAACTATTTATTAGGAAACGACAAGGACGAATGGATCACGGGCGTTCCCAGTTACGCTCAGGTGAGAATGAACCAAGTTTATTCAGGTGTCGACGTTGTCTGGCGCGGAGATGTGGACGGCGACCTGAGTTACGATCTCGAAATCGGACCGGACGCCGAGCCGGGACAGATCGCTTGGGAGATAGAGGGTGCCGACGGCATTGAAATAACGCCGGACGGCGGGCTCGTCATTAAGTCTAAGTACGGTGATGTTCATCCAAAAAAACCAGTCACGTCACGCGGCTTAGACGGCGGTGCGATTACGGGGGGACGCTATGTCCTGTTGGAGAAAGCTAGGTCCGGCGCATTTCGCGTCGGTTTCGAGATCGTCGAACACTTCCATGTGGAAACCGCAAAACCGGCCGCTCCTGTAGGTACCGGCGGATTGCAATACTCGACATATCTCGGCGGCGGCGGGACTGAATTGGGAAGACAGATCGCTTTGGACGCATCTGGCAATACATACGTGATCGGTGAAACAAATTTCAATACTTTTCCCACGACGCCGGGTGTTTTT
>JBGTII010000009.1:0-11101 GCA_041745735.1 Pyrinomonadaceae bacterium
TTTCAGCGGCGTAATCGCCAACGCCCTTTACCCGCTTCATTTTCTTCTTTAGATCCGCCGTCGAAAGTTCGGAGTGCAGCCAGGCCTCGGGCTCGAGGTCCCCTGTGTCAACCGCCTGTGCCAACTCGACAAAATACGGCGAACGATAGCCTGCCTTGATCTCGGTGCGGTAAAACGCTTCATCCACTGCGGCCATTGCTGCGGGCGTTGGAAACGCATTCTTGCCGCCGCCCGCCGGAGTTCCAAGCTTTTCGACAAGGTTTGCGACCATTATCTTTGTCAGCCCCCAGGAGCAGTTTGTCGTACAGATCGTTTTTACTACGTCCTCGTAAACGGTCGCCGAGCGGAGCAGACGCCCGGCAGCCTTTTGCGAAACCCAATCGAGCCCCGCGTGTCCGTCGATGGTCTGGTAAAAATGTTCGAGATCGTCGTCGAGCCGCAATAGATGGCGTGTGGTCCGCTCGATCGTGGCCGGATCTATGGCCGAATTGGCGAGGTCAATGCGAATGCGGCCGTTTTCCTCGCTAATGACGGCCGGCGTTAACGCTCCCGGCTTACTCCCGGAAAACACATAACTGAGGCGCCAATTTACTTCATCGATCTCAAACGGACGCAGTTCGCACCAGCCGTGGCTGTAGATCGTGGCCTTAAAACTAAAAACAGACGGCGTTTCGATATATATTGTCTTTGGCATAGAGAGTGACGGCCCCTGACAAAAAGAAAATTTACATTTCTTTACATTTTTTCGGCTAATGCAGTATATGCCACGTCTAAGTACAGTAGGAAATACCTCTAAGAATTTCGGCACAACAAAACTGTTGTTTTTCATGAGGGATTAATGTATATTTATTGGGTTAAACATTTTTGAACGGGTTGTATTCCCACCCCGATATTCAGACTAGAACATTTTGATGGTTTGTCCCCTGACAGGAGGAAATGGTATGAAAAGCAGAATCTCGCTGGGCTTTGCGCGAATCTCGGCTATGACTTTGCTCATGATCTTGGCCAGCGTATTTGCGCTTGGGCAAAGAGCATCGGGCAGAGGCGAGAATTTCGAATCGCCCACGCCGGTGTTGTTGAGCGACATAAATACAAAACGCGCGGTCGCACAGACTGGGCGGGTTTCGCGTAAATTTGACGCGTCGAAAGTTGTGGCTCAGGCATATCAGCCCGAGTCGAAGATCACGCTTTATGTCGGCGATCTTGCTCTGATGGCCGGCGAAGGAGCCAACGCTTTGCGGGTCTATGCCGAGGACAAACGCGGATTTACGTATCGTTTTCCTGTGGTCGACCTGCAACCTGTCGAAAGTGTGACAAAAGTTCATGCTCTGACCGTGCTGTTAAAAGACGAGATTGGCTATTACGAACCTCCGACAGCAGATTGCGACCTTTTCATCTATGTCACGTGGCGCGGCCTTGCGAGTAATAAGGCTCTACTCGGCCTAGGGAAAATGGGCGGCGAGATCAAGACGGCGCCCGCCTTTACGTCCGCCCCCTATGTTGTAACAGGAACGCGCTCGGGCGACCGTCTCCGGTTTATGGAACAGGCAGGGTTTGGCCCGACGCCTGCATTGACAGAGCTTCCTAGCAGAATGGCGTTGCGAACTTGGATCGCACAACAGTTTGCCGCTCCGTATCCATCAGCATCAAATCCGTATCCAGTTATCGGCCTCCAACCCATTAATCCACCTACGAATTGTGATGGGCCTAATGGCGACACCACGGTGGTGGACATCACCCCGACCTGTTTTCTCGATTCCTATTCGCAGTATCCGCTGCAGAGGTGGAACTCGAAGGAGATGCTCTACGGCGATAACCAGCTTAGGCATAAGGTCTCATGGGCTTTGAGCCAGATCTGGGTCACCTCGGGAGTCGATATCCAACAGTCTCGCCACATGATCGAGTGGCACAAGATATTGTCAAATAACGCTTTTGGCAATTTTCGCGACATAATGGGGCCCACGACAGCAAATCCCAATAGCGGTGGAATCACACTCAATGCAGCAATGGGTGATTATCTGAGCATGGAACAGAGCACCCGTACAAATCCTAACGAGAATTATTCAAGAGAGATATTGCAGCTCTTTACTATCGGCCTTTTTATGCTCAATCCTGACGGCACCAATATATGCGTTGAGCATAATCCTTGCCAGCCGGGGGATAATAAGGTCGCAACTTACGATCAAAATCTTGTAAATAATCTCACAAGGGTTTTTACGGGCTGGAAGTTTTGCACCAATGGCAATGTCGCGTGTCCGAACGGCGTGCCCGGCACGATCAATTACATTGACCCGATGATCATGACTGCGACTACCAACCATGACACCGCTGCCAAAACGCTGCTGACTGCATCAACAGCACCGGCCAATGTAGACGCGTGTACAAACTGCACAGGCGGCACCACGGCGGTAAATCTCGCAAACACTCAGGCATACGCCCGCACTTCAATGATCCGGGCTCTCGACAACATCTTTAATCATCCAAATGTTGGACCTTTCATAGGTAAGATCCTGATCCAGCAGATGGTAACAAGCGACCCGACACCGGCTTACGTCGGACGTGTGGCTGCCGCGTTTAACAACAACGGCATGGGCGTTCGCGGTGATATGAAAGCGGTTATCTCGGCGATCCTGCTCGACCCTGAGGCCCGCGGCAATGTAAAAACTGATCCGAATTACGGTAAGCTCCGTGAACCGGTTCAGTTTGCGGCAAATTTCATGCGTGCAATGAACGTCCGTGACGCTGCGGGAACGGGTCAGAGTGATGGCGTATTCACGTTTCGCGGAGAATATACGGGAATGGGACAGACGCCCTTCCGCTCGCCCACGGTTTTCAATTACTACTCGCCGGACTTTGTTATTCCGGGCACGGCCCTTCTTGGACCTGAATTCGGACTTATGACGACCGGTACCACGATCCAGCGAATGAACTTTATCAATCGGATGGTCGGATGGAACTCGAGCGGAAACGCATTCGCAGGTGCACCGTTTCCTGTTAACACATCTGTTACAGCCTGGACGCCCAGCGGCACATCGCTTACTTTTAGCGATCTTCAAGCTTTGGCCGGGGGCGATTGTAACGCGTTAATGGACGAATTGAACAGCCGTATGATGCATGGCACGATGCCGGCAGCGATGCGGGCCTCGATCCTCGGTGCGGTCACTCCTATCACGAGCACCGACACTATGAACAGGGTCAGACAGGCGGTATATCTAACGGCGACATCCGCACAATTTCAGGTACAGAGGTAAAAACTATGACACAGGATAGACGTGAATTCTTAATGAAGTCGTGCGGTGCATTGAGCATGGCCGCGATTGCAACCCAGATGGGACACTTAGGATTGATGAGTGCCTTTGCCCAGTCAGGCAAGAATGATCTTGTTGAAGTGCCTAGTGATTATCGTGCCCTAGTTTGTGTGTTTATGCAGGGCGGCAATGATGGGAATCAGATGATCATCCCAAATCATACGGTCGGATCCTCGAACACTTGGGACAATTACAACGCTGCCCGAAGCTCACAGGGACTAGCTTTGACCCAGGCTCAACTCGCCAACACGACGATCCAGGTTCCTCGTATTGGCAACTTAGATTATGCATTTCATCCCAGCTTTCGGCGCGATCCTGTCACGCAGCCGTTTAGTACTACGATTGTAAACGACGGCCTGCACGATCTTTGGGCGCTGGGTAAGTTGGCCGCTGTTACCAACGTCGGTACACTCGTCCAGCCGACAACGCGGACGACCTATCTAAACAACTCTGTCCCTAGGCCGTTTCAGCTCTTTTCACACTCCGATCAGGTTGCTCAGTATCAAGGTGGGCGCAGCGACACTCAATCGTTTACCGGCTGGGGCGGACGTATTTCCGATCTCCGGCACATGATCGATAACCCGCCCCCCTTTGCACTTGTCCCGATGATCACTTCGATCGCGGGTGCGCAACTTTTCACTTCCGGACAATCCACGTTGCCAATGGCTATCGCATCGGCAAACAACACTGGTGCTTCAAACCTTGCCACCGTTTTGGCCCCATCCGGATTTAATCTCCCTACTCCGCCAACAGGAACAAATTTGAATAGATACAACGCGTTAAAAGCCCTCCGTGATCAGGCTCGCCTTGACCCGTCTAAATATATCGATGCGGCAGGCGATGTAACCAAACTTGCGATGGATTCTAATGATGCATTGCAGACCAATCTTCCTGTGACCAGTGTTGCGTTTCCTAATACATCGATCGGCCTTCAATTAAAACAAGTCGCTCTGATGATCAAGAAACGAACTGACCTTTCCATGAATCGTCAGATCTTTTACGTCCAGCTAGGAAGTTTTGATACTCATACCGCGCAGTTGACCGGGCAAGTTAACCTGCTCACGCAAATGAGTCAGGCAATGCGAGCGTTTTACGAAGAAATGGTGGCGCAAGGAATTGGCGATAAGGTAACCCAGTTCACAATGGCCGATTTCTCACGAACCCTTAATCCTGCTGGAAGCGGTCTCAACGTTGGCACGGATCACGCATGGGGTAACCACATGCTGGTCGTCGGCGGTGGAATAACCGCGAGTGATTTCTACGGCCTGAATGGGGCTAATAGCACTCCATTCCCGCAACTTTCATTTAACACGGCCGATGATTCGGGCAACGGAAGCGGGGCTCGCGGACGTTGGGTACCGGCCACTTCGGTTGATCAATATTGTGCCACACTGGCAAAGTGGTTCGGCGTTCCGGCCGCAGATATGGCAACCGTATTTCCAAAGATCGTCAACTTCTCTAACTCCGGGGGGATCAATACAGATCTTGGATTCTTGCAGCCTCCCGCAGCGTAAGATAATAACTATTGGTTTAATACGAGGGGCAATTTGCCCCTCGTTTTTTGTTTAGGGGAGCAAGTGGCAACTTTGAACTTTACCGCCGCAGGCCATAAACTATTGAAAACGTGAACCTTCCTAATTACATAACGCTTGGCCGCATAGTCGTCGTCCCACTGCTCGTTGTCGTGCTCCTAACGCCGGTGGCCGAGCGTTGGTTTGGGATCAATGCATATGCGTTAGGTATTGTAATGTTTCTGATCGCGGCCCTGACCGATATTGTTGACGGCCAGCTTGCACGCCGCCGCAATCAAGTCTCGACGCTGGGTAAATTTCTCGATCCGATCGCCGACAAACTGCTGATCTCAGCCGCTTTGATCGTGCTCGTCGAAAAGCATCTCGCTCCATCTTGGGCCGTCGTCGTCATTCTCGGCCGCGAATTTATCATCACCGGCTTGCGATCCGTCGCAGCCAGCGAAGGTATCGTTATGCAGGCTCAAAGCATGGGCAAGCTCAAGATGTGGGCGCAGTGTATTGCCGTCGTCGCCTTGCTCGTCGCCGCGGCAAACGGCCCGCCGCCCGTTTCTAATTTTGGACTAGATTACCCGGCGTTTTTCTGGCAGGTTGCCGAGGTTCAAACCGCATTTAGCAACCTCGCAAAAATGACGATCACGTCGAACGACTGGAAAGTATTTGGCTATCTCGTCGGCCGGGGAGCCTTGTGGGTGGCCGTGATAACGGCGGTATGGTCAATGTACGGGTACTTTTCGTACTTTTTTACCGAGAACCGCCGCCGCCGACAGGCCACCGCAGACGAAACCAAATAAAAAAAGGTGAAAGCAGATCTCGCTGCTTTCACCTCTCTACGCTTTACTCTTAACTCCCTACTCTTATTGTATTTCGACCCAATCGCCCGTGTGTATCTCCTGAGCGTTGCGGGTGATAACGATCGTCGCGGTGCGTTCTTTTACGTTGATAACGACCGCTTCGCCGACAATTTTGCGTAAAAAAGGACGCCCCTCTTTTGCTTTGGCAGTCGTGACCTCTGCACCATCCGCCTTTTCGCCTGATTTTCTGGATGACTGATTTGAAAACTTTCCACCAGCATAGACATCGCTTGGATATCCGTAACTCTTTGAGCCGATCGATTCCTTGGTTGGGTTGAGCGTGATATTGCCTTTGCCCAGCGGACGAAATATCGTCAGTTTGTCTCCAACATTCACGTTGTCTTCGGCCCCAAGATCAACATATACGATAAAATCACGGGCGATCATTTCTACATTGTCGCGGGCCATGATAACGCGGCCGGTGGATTTACCCGACGGATCGGCAAAGATATCGAATGACCGCGTGGAAGTATCAACAGGACCGTTGCGTTTGTTGATCAATTGGACAAGGTCTCCCAGCAGAAAAACGTCGCACGAGGATTTGACCCGTGCGACCGATACATCGGCGTCAACTTTAACGATCTCGAGAGCACCGACCTCTTGCACGTACGACCCAAGGTTACCTTTCTTTGACCATTTGCTCTTAACACTTCCCCGTGGACGAATGACAGCAAAAACGTCGCCGGCATTCACGCCCTTATTGCGGCCCATGTTTATGTAGAGAAAATCGTTTTGTGCGAAATTGTATCTGTCCGCTTCGTCATTGCTGCCGACGATCCTGTTCTCAGTGCTGATGGCGCTCGTCTGGATGTAACCGGCACAATACAGATTCGCACCGCTTACGACAGGCCTCGGTTCTATGGACCGCCCGTCAAGGACACTGGGCAAACCCTGTGCCGCTACCGCTGCTGAAAACAAAATGACAAATATGAGTGACAATACTGTTCGCTCAATAAACTTTTGAAAATTCACGATTTTCTCCTTGGATGGCTTCGAATGGGCCCTGAACTTTTTCGAGATAACAAAAATGGGAACAAACTCGCTGGATAACCGGCGGTTACCTTATAATTGTAGCCTGATTGACAGAAAAGCGTCAACACATTTGTGCATTGTTTAACGCATGATTCTCGCGGATGATTTGGACAGAAGGCGCGGCTTTTGCTAGTATTTTCGTTTGCGGTATGCCAATGCGGCGTTCCACATCAGCCACCTTAGCTCAGTTGATAGAGCAACTGATTTGTAATCAGTAGGTCGTCGGTTTGAGTCCGACAGGTGGCTCCATATCAAATAAAGGGCTTCGGCAACTCTGTCGAAGCCTTTTTGATTTTAGTTTTATAGTTTGATTCGTTCGTTAAGATGAATATTATAGAGCGATATGACGCAGCTTGAGCAATTTCAGAGAGATGGCTTTCTTGTAATTGAGGGTTTCAACTCGGATATAGAGTGTGACGCCTTAATAACGCGTGCCGCCGAGCTTTCTAAGAGTTTCGACTCCAGCGGCTATCCGTCGGTCTTTCAAACTTCTGAACAAACCAGGACGAGCGACGAATATTTTCTCGATTCCGGTGACCGCATATCTTTCTTTTTTGAAAAGGACGCTTTTGAGCCTGACGGGAAACTAAAAAACGCAATTGAGCGCTCCCTAAACAAAATAGGCCACGCCCTGCACGACCTTGACCCTGTTTATAATAATTTCTCACGCTCGCACCAATTGAAACGTCTTGCGGCTGAACTGCGATTGTCCGACGCCCTCGTTGTCCAAAGTATGCATATCTTTAAGCACGCTTCGATCGGCGGTGTTGTTGACGTTCATCAGGATTCGACCTTTTTGTATACCGAGCCCGGATCATGCGTTGGGTTTTGGTTCGCGTTGGAAGATGCGACGATCGAAAACGGTTGTATGTGGGCAAAGCCGGGCGGGCACCAAACGGCATTACGAAAGTGGTTTCGCAGAAGTGAGGAGGGCGGAACAGAATTCAAAATATTTGATCCGACCCCCATCGATATGACAGAAATGGTTCCGCTCGAGGTAAAGAAAGGAGCCTGCATTGTTCTCGATGGTCTGCTCCCCCACTATAGCCTTCCGAATACAAGCGCCAAGTCGCGACAGGCGTATGCTATCCACACTATCAGCAAGAGCTCTCGTTATCCTGTGGAAAACTGGTTGCAGCGGGACCTCTCAGAACTGTCGCCGATCTAATATCAGACTTGTACGAAGATCAATCATTTCAACGATCTAGCGGTAAAATATTCATTTACAACATTAAGTCAATTGTGTATTCTGTCTGTTGAATTAGCGACACGCGGAAAATTTGCAACTCGACACCGTTAAATATCATCTTTTCATCCGGTCAGAAGATCGGTCAATTTTTCAGTTAAACGGACCAAGGGGAAATTTTAGTTTTTGTCGGAGGGTTTATGCCGCTAGGAACAAGATCTATACGTTTTGTTATTGCATTAGTGATAATGCTATTGGTTGCGATGACCGCATTTGCGGATACTGTCCGTCTTAAGGACGGCAGCATTATCAAAGGCAAGATCACAAGCTTTGGCAGCGGTAAATTTGTCGTGGTCATCGGCGAAGGATCGCGCCGCCGCGAATTGACATTCCTTGCGTCTGAGATCGAATCGATCCAGTTCGATTCGCCGTCAATGAGTCCGCAAGACACCTCGCCCTCGCCCCGCACTGCGTCGTACAAGGACCCGGTAAAAACTACGCCGTCGGTCAAAGTGATCACAACGGACACGACCGTCCCGCAGCCACGTCCCGATAATTCGGGCGGTAAATTAAAGCCGATCGGTTGGACAGTAAAAGTGCTGGCAGACAACACCTCAAATGGTTGGACGAATTCCGGTTGGGTCGTTAAGAAAGGCCAACGTATACGGATTTCGGGTGACGGTAAGGTATCTCTTGGAAAGGGCCAGACAACCACACCATCTGGCCTGTACACACTTGACGACAACCAAAAGCTATTAAAGAACGTTGCGACGGGAGCCTTGCTCGCGGTCATCGGCGACGACAATAACGACTTTATTTACGTCGGATCCGAGCGTGAATTTGTGGCCACCCGGGACGGTGCTCTTTTTCTGGGTATCAATGAGGGAAATCTCGACGACAATTCTGGCTCGTTTAACGTAAAGATCGAGATAATCCCAGACGACGGAGATTAGCCGAACTCTTGTATGCATTCAGGTCCCGGTTCGAATACGGCCGGGATCTTTTATTTTGCTTGATTTTGACCAACTAAACGCGGACAATCTGTATCTAATACCAAAAGCCAATAAAAGGTAATAATTATGCTGTCTGTTCCTCTTAAACGTTCGATCTTCGCTACGTTAGTACTCTCGCTGTCGCTCTTTGCCTTTGCAGCTCCAAATCTTGCCCAGTCTAAACCTCAAAAACCAACAACGACATCAGGCGATCAGAAAAAAGGCGGCCGTCCGATGCCGATGACCGAAGAAGAGATCAAAAAGGCGGAGGAAGCAAAAAAACGCGCCGAGGAAGAAAAGAACGCGATTATCGACGACACGATCGAAAAGGTAGATACCAATATCGTCAATGTCGATACCGTCGTTTATAACAAGAAAACCGGACAGATCATTACGGGACTAAAGAAAGAAAACTTTGCGATCTTTGAGAACGGCATTAAACAAAACATCGCGAGTTTTGCGACGCCGGAATCGCCGATCACCGTCACCCTCGTGGTTGAGTTTAGTAAGTGGAGCGAGATCCTTGGTCGGGCGTCCGGTGGATATTTTGAACCCGGAACTTATGAGGTGATCAGACCGGTTGCGCAGTTCGTATCTAAATTTATCAAACCGCCCAACGACTACGCATCCATCATAGCGTTTGACATGCGGCCCACGCCCATCACTGACTTTACAAATGATCCGGCTCGGCTTAACGCTGCGGTCAATGTTCTTTTAAAAAACCAGCCCGCCTTTCGTGAGAATAATCTTTTTGACGCTCTCAAATTTGCACTTGTTGGCGGGCGCGGAGATGCGGTTGTTTTGGAAGATTCTAAAAACGAAAGGGCCGAATACGGCGGCATGGCGGATGTAAGATCTAAGCGTAGAGCGATCATCCTGGTAGCATCAGGCATTGATACTTTCAGCAAGATCAACTACGACCAGGTTCGCCGTATCATTCAGGAAGCGGGCGTCCCGATCTATATCATCAGCACCGGCAATCTGTTTTATAAAAAGTATGAGATGTATCTCGGCGCGACCGACAGCATCTCAGGAATGCCCGGACGTCTGACATTTCTACAGGCCCAAAATGCAATGAACACTTTTGCATCCGAATCTGGCGGCGTCCATTTTCCGATGACGTTTGAGGGCGAGATTCCCGGCCATCTCAACGACATTAACGCGATGCTTCGCAATCAATATTCACTCGCATACGATCTCACCGACGGCCACGAACCGGGCAAAAAATACAAGATCGAGGTCAAAGTCGACGTTGATGGTGACGGACAGTATGACAACAATACATTGGTCGTCCAGCATAAGCCGTTTTACAGCACGCCAAAAAAGGATGACAAGAAAAAGAAATAGTTCGGTGCGGTAAGTACGGGAGTGGTAATGATGAACGAGACCGGCATCGTTCATCATTTTTGTTTGGTTAGTTACCCCGCATCTGATAGCCTAATAGAGTGACCTGAGATGAGCAGAAACATCATAGACAGCTACCGAAAGAAACTTGCCGCCGAGGAGGGGTACGTGGTGAAACGCGCGGCCGACCTACGTATCGCGTTGTGCTATCCCAACACGCACAGCATTGGCATGGCAAACCTCGGGTTGCATACGATGTACGAGCTCTTTAACGCGATCCCCGGCGTCGCCTGTGAACGCGTTTTTCTTCCGGACAGCGCCGAACTCAAAGAATACGAACGTACCCGTACGACCCTAATGTCGCTTGAGACGCATTCGCGGGTAAAGGATTTTGATGTTGTCGCATTCTCGATATCGTTCGAGACCGATTATCTCAACATGGCAAAGATGCTGCAGCTTTCCGGCATCCCTGTCTGGTCCAAGGATCGTACGCATTTTGATCCGCTCGTCATCATGGGGGGGGCGGCATCGTTTTTAAATCCCGAACCTATAGCAGATTTTACAGATGTCATCGCTGTTGGCGAGGGCGAGGTACTTGCCTATCAACTAGTCGATGCGATATTTGAAAACGAGACCAAGGACGAGATCCTCCTGGCTCTCGCACAGATCGGCAGAGGATTTTACGTGCCATCGCTGTATGACGTTGTCTATAACGACGACGGCACCGTCTTTGATTACCTGCCAAATGAAAATGGTATTCCAAAACGGATCGGCCGCGCCCTTGCCTCAGTAAATCCAAAAGAAGGCACTCTACGCCGCGCAATGAAACGCGGCGAGACGGAACTGGCCGAGTTTC
>JBGTII010000010.1:0-23947 GCA_041745735.1 Pyrinomonadaceae bacterium
TTGGCTTAGTCACCGGAGCATGCTTCGCGGAGTTTGGTGTTGATGTCACCTGTGTGGATGTCGACCGTCAAAAGGTCGATAACCTAAACAATGGGATTATCCCTATCTACGAACCGGGGCTCGATAAGATCGTCGAAAAAAATGTTGCCGCCAACCGCCTCCATTTCACCACGGATATAAAACATGCGGTCGAAAACGCCCTTGTAGTGTTTCTAGCAGTTGGAACGCCACCTCAGCCTGACGGGACGCCGGACATGAGCTATTACCGCCAGGCCGCAAAAGATGTTGCCGAGGCAATGAACGGTTACAAGGTTTTGGTCACAAAATCTACCGTCCCGGTCGGGACCGGGAAATGGCTACGCGAGTTCATAACCGCGAATCTCAAGATCAATACGGATTTTGGCGTCGCATCTAACCCAGAGTTTTTACGCGAGGGAGCAGCGATAACCGATTTTATGCGCCCTGATCGCGTAGTGATCGGCAGCGACGATACGCGTGCGATCGATGTGATGAAAGAACTTTACCGGCCGCTTTATTTGATAGAAACTCCGATCGTCATTACCTCGCTTGAGGCCGCTGAACTTATCAAGTATGCGGCAAATGCATTTCTGGCGACCAAGATCACATTTATCAACGAGATCGCCAATCTTTGTGACGCGATCGGCTGCGACGTACACGATGTTGCGCGCGGCATGGGTATGGACAACCGTATTGGGCGTAAATTTCTCCATCCCGGCCCCGGATATGGTGGCTCATGTTTTCCCAAAGACACACGTGCCCTGACGACCGTCGCCGACCAGTTTGGCGTCGAGACCCGAATCGTTGATGCCGTTATCGAGGCAAATCAACGCCAGCGTGACACAATGATAGATAAGATCGAAAAGCTCGTCGGCGACCTTAAAGGCAAACGCATAGGGGTACTCGGCCTATCATTCAAACCTGAGACCGACGATATGCGCGAATCGCCTGCGATTGATATCATCAAAGCAGTGATAGCTCGCGGCGGCAGAGTAACGGCGTTTGATCCGGTCGCGATGGCTGAGGCAAAGCATTATCTGCCGGACATTGCTTACGCCAAAGACGAATATGAAGCGATCGAAGGGGCTGACGCGTTGGTCCTAATCACCGAATGGAACCAGTTTCGTGCCCTGGATATGGCAAAGGTCAAGTCACTGCTAACGGCACCAAAGATCGCGGATCTTCGCAATATTTACGAGCCGCAGGATATGATCGAGCTCGGGTTTGAATACGTCGGCGTTGGACGTTAAAAAGAAATATGGCTCTTACAAGCAAAGTTTTAGTTACCGGTGGTGCAGGTTTTATCGGCTCAAATCTTGCCGACGAATTGATCCGTCAAGGAGCCAAGGTTACGATCATCGATAATCTGGTGACGGGCTTTCAAGAGAATCTTGATGAGATAAAAGGCGAATTTGAATTTATAGAGGGCGATATCAACGATGACGCCGCTCTCTCAAAAGCCATCGACGGATGCGAGATTGTCTTTCACGAAGCCGCTCTGCCGAGTGTCCCGCGTTCGGTCGATGACCCAGGCGAAACACACGAAGCCTGTGTCAACGGAACGTTAAAGCTGTTGATCAAGTCAAAAGACGTGGGCGTAAAGCGGGTCATCTACGCCGCATCCAGTTCCGCATACGGCGATCAGCCCGTGTTACCAAAGGTCGAGACGATGCGGCCGGATCCACTATCGCCCTATGCCGTCGCAAAGATCACCGGGGAATTTTATTGCCGCTCGTTCAATAACGTCTACGGATTAGAGACAATGTCGCTCCGGTATTTCAACGTGTTCGGCCCGCGGCAAAACCCGGCGTCGATGTATTCCGGCGTGATCTCACGGTTTGTGGATGCCTTGATGACCGACACGGCCCCGGTCATTTACGGTGATGGAGAGCATTCACGCGACTTTACCTATATCGACAACGTCGTCGACGCTAACATCAAGGCGATGAATGCCGCCAAAGGCATTGGCGAGACACTAAATATCGCTAACGGCGATCGCATCACGCTTAATGAGTTGTTGAGTGTTCTAAAGAAAATTACCGGTAAAGAAGATGTGCAGGCCGATCATCAGGCACCTCGCAAGGGTGACGTTCGCGATTCACAGGCTGACAATACCCGAGCTATCGAGTGGCTTGGCTATGATCAAATAGTCGATTTGGAAGAAGGTCTCCGCCGAACGATCGACTGGTGGAAGGCCAGCCGGTTTGCAAAATAACTATTTGGGTATCGTAAAAGCACTTGCGTCCATTATTGGGTTGACCAGTATTTCTTTTGTCTTGAAATTTGCGTAAGCCGTGATCTGTCCCAGGTCGAACCGCTGCGAATATTTCTTGGGCACTACTAGGCCTTCGATCGTCTGCACCTCATCCACCTCCACCGACGTGGTCACGATACGACCGCCGACCTCATAGCTGGACTCGTAGCCTTTTATCTGGCTGGTCTTCTCATCAACAAAAAAATCGGTGTAATAGCCTTCGGGGGTGGTGATCCGAAAACCCCGCTTCTTCTTCTTTAGCAACTCGCCTAGCTCCGAAATATTGTAACCGGCATCACCGATCCGCTGCAGCACGGGAAACCCGAGGCTCGTCACCGGCGGCAGAGCAAACCCCTGTACCGACGAATATGTCTCACGACCGTCAAATACCTGCTTTAACGATTGCACCGCGCTTGTCAGTTCAAAATAATACTTATCGCCACTAACGGCTGTCGAAAATGCTCCGGGCATCGCCTGCCCCATAAAGGTAAGATCAGCCGAGCCTTTCATCACGAGCGACTTGAGCTGTTTGAGTTTATCTCCGCCGTGTGCCGCAAGCGTCGCCTTGGCAACTTCGATCGCTGCAGTATCGGATGCAACCTTCTTTTCAGGAGCCGATGGTTTAGTCGAACTGCTGTCCGGCTGTGAAAATGCCGATGAGGCAAAAGCAAATAGTGCCAATATAACGATCAGTATTTTTTTCATTTCAATAAATATATCTTCGCAAGAGATAGCTTTGATGTTGAACGATATCATATCGTTGTTTGTTCGCCCATATAAATTCAACCCTCTTTCAAAGAAAAAAGACGGCAGTGATGGCTGCCGTCGTAAGTCAATTTGGAGGAAATTGATGCAAGTTAGAAACTAAATCTCATCGAAAGGTCGACACGTCGATTTGCTGAACCACCACCGCCGCCGCCAAAGGGTCCAAACCCGCCGCCCGTCGAACGCGGTATGCCGAATGAAGATGAACTCAAAGAGCTGACCGGGTTGCTTAGATTGACCGTATTAAACAGGTTCTGAATATTCACGCCAAATGTTAGGTTGTACGGCTTGCGTGCATCGCCGCTGGGACCGCCCATCATACCGCCACCGCCGCCCATGACTACCATTTGCGGGCCACCACCACCGCCACGCTGTCCACCGCCACCCTGACGGCCACCGCCTTGTCGGCCACCGGACGACGCAGTCGCACCGTCAGAACCGCCGCCGAACGAAAATGTCTTGCTGAGGTTGAGGTTTGTTACAAACGAACCCGGGCCCTTACCATAGTTACGCGGGATCGTGGCGTTCATATTTGATACGCCATTCATATCGCAGAACGAATTCGTCAGGCTCAGTTCCTGACAACGCTGGCTCAAAGCAGCAAATGTCGGACGTTCAAAGAACAGGGAATCATAATTGTTATCTATGCCGTTCGTGATGTTAAATCTCCGACCAGTCGATGCTATGATCATTGGATTTGCACGAATGCCCCACGGCAGCGTGATCGAACCAAAAAAGAACAGCGAGTGCCGGGGCAAAAATGCTGACGGGCCGTATTCGCCGGTCAGATCATAGCTGTATGCCGGATACCCGACCGTGTTGATAGCAAATCGGGGACTGCTAAGGCTGTCGGTATCGCCCTCGGCCTTACCGAGCGAATAACCACCGTTAAGATTGACCTTTGTCCCCAGCGCGGTGCGGAAATTGATCATCAGCATCTGGGTTCTTGCGTATCCGCTGGATTCGACCTGATAGATGTTACCCGCGGACGAGTTGGGCCTGAGCGCCTGCACTTGAGCCGGCGTTAACGCCCCGGGTCCGTTAGGAGGGGGGCAAATTGTCGTGTTAGGGCAGACCGGTGCATTGATATTGCGTGTACGCAGCGTATGCAGCGATTTTGCCCATGTCCAAGTTGCACTAAGAACCGTCGTAGGCGTGATCTGATGCTCGACGCTAAAGGCGGCCTGTATTGAATACGGCGCGCTGAGGTTGCTGTCGATACGATATGGAATGCTGGTCAGAGGAACGAGGGCTCCTAATTGTGCCGCGGTCGGCACATTGGACACCGTCCCGTTCGTCGAAAATACAGCTTGACCGAGAATCACCGGATTGTTAGTTACAGTGTATTGCAGCTGCGAGACACCGTCGTTACGCCTCGCCCTGAGAGTCTGGCCCTCGTTAAAGCGGTCAAAGAAAACGCCGCCTCCACCGCGGAATACGGTCTTAGGAGCTTTTGCTCCACCCGCACCCGGTGACCACGCAAACCCCAACCTCGGAGCAAAGTTCAAATTACTGCTGAGATTGGTCTGATTTTCATAACGCAGGCCCAGGCTTAAAGTAAAGTCCTGTCTTACCTTCCAATCGTCTGTGATGAACGGGCTGTAATCGATCTGTGAGACCGACGCAACCGGATTACCCGACGTGATCGAGAACTGGGTCGGATTATATCTGTCGCCAGGTGTTCCCAACGCCTTACATCTATACTGTTCGAGCGAGGAAACAAAAAGATCGGTGTTGAGGTCACAGGCGTCGCCGCCCGGAGCTGCAAAACCTGAGAAGAGGAACGATCCGCCATAATTATTTTCCGAACGGTCGGTAATATTGATGCCACGGACACGTATACCAAATTTGATCGAATGCTGGCCAAACGAGGTCGTCGTGTAGTTCTGCAGTTCCCAACGCTTGGTACGGTTATAGTTGTCCCCCGTCTGAGCACCACCGCCATTAAATGCACTTGAAACATTGATCGCCGGGATTGAATCGTCACCCGTCGTTTCGCGATTGTTAAAATCGTACTGAAATCGGGTTTCGTTGACCGTCTTGGCGTTGATGATCATCGATTCGGTCAACTGAACGCCATGCTGCGTCGATCTCGATTCGGTCGCACGCGATGCAAGCGTAAATCCGCCGATACCCTGATTCTCTGAGTTCGAACGCGAAAAGTTGTAGCGGCCCTGCAAGGTGTTCTTGTCATTGATCGCAAAATCAAATCTTGGACTGAACGAAAAACGGCGTGTCGGAACCTTGACGTCTTGATTGACCCTTACAAAATTTCCAGCGTTGTCGATCGAATCCGCCGCAATGACCGAGTTTTCGTCTCGTGAACCCTGGTTGAGATCGAGGAAAAACGACGATCTCTTAGCTGCGATCGGTCCGCTGATGAATCCGCCAAAGTTGCGGGTCTGGCTCGATGCCCGATTAGCCGCGAAGGGGTTACGTGAATTCAGGCTTTCGTCGTTAAAGTTAACGTTTGCCGATCCACGAAACTTGTCAAACCCGGGTCTGGTAAGAACCTCGATACGGCCAAATCCGATCCTCTCATATTCCGCTGAGAAAGGGTTCTGATTGATACGGATCTCGCGGATGGCTTCTTTCGGCGGCATTCTGCCACCGGTAAATCCGTCGATCGTGATCTGTCCACCATCGGGACCTGCTCCGGCTCCTGCCATTGCCTGCAGGGCGGCTGCGAGTTCGTCCGGGTCATCCGGCAGAGCATCGAGGTCCTTCTCTTTCAAGATAGTCGCAGATTTATTCGCATCCGCATCAGTCGAGACCTGATTGTTCGAATCGACGTCAACATTTTCCTGAACGCCGCCAACAGTCAGCACAACGAAAAGCTCGTTCTTTTCACCGGATGTTACCTCGACCTCGGCGTTCTCATAAAGCGAGAATTTAGGTGCGATCGCTTTGACCGTGTATTTTCCGGGTGCGAGGCCGCTGAGTGTATATTCGCCGCGTGCGTTTGTGATGGCTTGTTTTTGCGTGCCGTTAGGGGCAACCGCAGTGACGGTTGCACCGACCACGATCGCTCCGAGAGCGTCTGTGACCGTACCGGCAATGCTGCCTGATGTCTGGGCTATTAGTGAACCGGCCGAGAATGCAACAAGCGTCGCTGAAAAAAGAAATGATCTAATGAATTTCATATTATTATGACCTTTTATTAAAGGGTTTGAGCGGCAGTCGTTATTTTATATGGCCGCCCCAGTAGCTAGAAACCGACGCCATCAAGGCCCGGTATATTAATATCTAATCCGCGTCCGCCGCCGCCGCGGCCTGCCTGTGCCTGTGCCATGCGGATAAACGGCTCAACGCCGGCTAAAAGTTTAATTGCACGAATGCGTTCTGGTGTAACGCCTCTCGTGCTCGAAACAGCGATCATATCGCCTACTTTGAGATCGGCCAAAGTAACGTTTGGAAACCCCTCAAGCAAAGCGTCTAATCCGGCTCCACCTGGTCTGCCCATTACCCGCGGACCATTTCCACCTTGTTGGCCTTGTCCGGCTCCTGCCGGGGGCTGCCCTTGTCCGCCTTGTGTCGGGGGCCGTACGACCTGGACGCCGCCCGGGCCGCCTGCGACACCACCACCCTGCATACCGGCCATTCGCTCGGCCATTTCAGCAGGAAACTTTTTCATTACAGACGTCGTGCCCAGGGCGACGGTTACATCTTTGTTGGTCGCCAGATCTTTGATAACGACCTCGTTCTTTACCGTATCGGTCGAAACGATCGTTCCGGCAACTGTCTGAAACGCGCCAGTAAGCACAGTCTCTGCCGTCATCGCGGTTCCCTCGGTGTTTTTATCACCAAGTGCACGGATCGTATCGCCAGCCTTTACGTCGGCCATTGAACTGGGCTTTGCTTCGTCAAACTTTTCAGAATCAGGAGCATAGCGAATAAATTTTGCATCTGCTTTAGGAGTGACCGTCATTGCGGTGCTGCCCGCCATGGTGCGGATCTCGACTGTGATCTGGTTAGTCTGCGCGTTAACGGCTGTGATCTTTCCGGCGATGCCCCGTTTTTGCCATTCGGCAACTTCTTTAGCGTTTTTTGCTGCAATATCTGCTTTAGAAACGAAATAGACGGTGCGGGCATTCATCGTCTTGCCGTCGGCCGCCTGCAGCGCCGAAACCGTAACCTGATCACCGAAGGCGACATCAGCCACTGCACCTGCGCTCGCTGTCGTCAGACTCCGAGTCTCGGCCGAAACCTTTTTAAAAGAGGTCTTTTCGGTTAGTGCTACCTCGACAACACCTGTTTTTGTAGTTATCGCGAGCGTTTTTGCGTTGATCGTAGCGACATCCCCCGAAAAATAGGTCGGCTTGATGGCCGCTTCCGTCGTCTGTCCAAATACAAGTCCTGAGACGCCTAAGAACAGGAATATCAACACAGAAATAAAAATATTTTGCAGCATAAGTAAAATTTCCTTTGTTTTTATACGCTTTGAAAACGCGTTTGTTGCGTGCTTCAACAGTATAAGACGTTAATTCTATCAGTAAGGTTCGGGCCTATTTGTAAAGAAATGTAAAATTGTGCAAGCGTAGTAGTTACGCGTTTTGCCATTTTGAGGTCGAGCGTCCAGTGAGGATCAGCCCGATACCAAACGCAAAAACGGTAAAAAGTGCGATCAGCCATACGTACGGGAGCGAAAGCAGGAGTGTCCACACCGCTACGCCGAGCAGGGTGGCTAGCGTTTCGGAGCGGTTTTTTTCTGATAGAAGATATTTCTGGATCATTTTGCCAATGCTAACCTGCAAAGACACGCGGCCAAATACATAGCCGAGCATAAGCAGCAGGACGCCCATCAGGCCAAGCGTCGCTCCCAAATAATTTGGCAGCAATAACGCACCGGCTATGATCGCGCTCATTACGAATAGAAATACACCGGCACCAAGAGCGCAGACCTTCAACCACGACAGCTGTATACGCGCCACGGCGCGGCCGACCGCTCCCGGGGCAAGCGTTGTAATGACTATCGAGATAATGAACCAAAACAGAGCGACGATCACACGTTGAGCAATGAAACTGATCGAGAACGTCGGAGAAAAAAGCTGTGACGGATTTTGGCCAAAATTTCTGAGCTCTTCCTCAAAAACGCCGAGCGTAACCGTCTCTTTCCCCGGCACGCGCGTGCTGTTCTCACCCTCTTGTTTATACACACCACCCAGGACAAAAACGTCGCCGCCTATATGTGAATTATCTTGCTGCGTGACATTCCCGCCGACTGTCGCAACGTCTTCGGCGACCGTACCCTCGACCGAAACGTCGCCGCCGACGGCTAATGCGCTCTTTGCCCGCTTCTTAATGATGATGGATTTGCCGAAAACGATGATGTCCTGATCAGGAGCGTCATTGACGATGACCGTCATTTGGTCTTCGGACGTAGTGATCTCAGGATGCTCGAGCCCAAAGACGAAAAATACCTGCACAACCAGCATTAAAAGAGCCAACGTGAGCACTCTTTGCGGCAAGGCGCTTTTTGTTTTTGCTGTCCCTGATAAATAGTTCACGATGGCAGGAATATGTTAGGCCTTGAGTGTTCTCAAAACCCGTTGCGAGATATATAACGTAAAGGCCGCGAACATCAACGCCACCGCGCCGGCCGCGAGCACGCCGATCTGTGCCTGCCCGGCGATGCTGCGGACAACGATCGCGATCCCGATAAAGAGCGAATAGACCATGTGGCCAAATATGCCGCCGATAGCGGCGGTTTGTCCCAAAGCCTCAGCCGCTTTGTCCAATAACGTTACCGCGTCGGCTCCCATCGCAAAGAGTACGAACAGAGCTAAGCCCGCACAAATGAACAAAGCGTTGAACCGCTCACGCGGCCGCCTAAGCCCGCTCACCGTGCTTTCAGCATTGGCGACGACCTGCTTTACAAAATTTTCAGGCAGTTCGACTTCACGTTCGAAACCTAGACTAAGGTCGAGGTTTCGCAAAAATTCTTTTTGGTGGTTAAGCTCCGTCGAGCAAGCCTTGCAGGATGCAAAATGCAGATCCATCTGCATTTCAAGCGCCGCATCAAGCTCGCCGTCCACATAGGCGGCGATCTCGTCGGTCGGGCATTGCATTTCCTGTACCTGCATTAAAATCCTGTAAATCCCCGCTCGATAAAAATGACACGCATCATCTCGCGTGCTCTAAACAATCTATTTTTGACAGTCCCTAACGGCAACCCGGTCACCTCCGCGATCTCATCGTAACTCAGATCACGCGAATGTCGCAGCAAGATCAGGTCGCGATACGCGGGCGGCAAACAATTTACAACGGCATCGATCTCGGTCCGCCATTCGCGCACCTCGTGGTCCTTCTCAGGCGACGGACGTCCGCTCTCGATCTGTATCTGGTATGTGCCGTCAGCATTCTCAGTTTCAATGCTCTGCGGCGTTACCGAATTTCGCCGCATGTGGTCGATCGCCGCGTTATGCGCGATACGGTAAAGCCAAGTCGAGAATTTATACTCGGCACTGTATTTATTTAAGCTGTTGTAAACCTTGATGAATACTTCTTGGGTTACGTCGAGAGCCGAATCGTAATCTCCGAGCATCCGAAAAACATAGCTCGTGATCTGTCGCTGATAGCGGTGAACAAGCTCTTCGAACCCGTCAGAACGTCCGCCGATCGCGCTGATGATCAGCTCGCCATCCGTCAAACCCTTGATTCCTTCGATTGAGATCGCTCGTGTCGCCATCGTGTACGGGATACTACGGTAGTTTTAATTAAATTGTTTCAATCCGCAAGCTGAAACAAGATCTTAGGTATAAATTGAACGCGGATAAAGCGGGATCGGGGGGATAAAGACGGATCTGAAATTTGTTCAGAAAAGATCTTATCCGCCCAAGTCCGTTACATCCGCGCTCAATATATTTCTAGGCAAAACTAAGTGCAGCGAGTCCGGCGGGAGATGCCAGATCGTTAAAATCAAGTACGCCGCCGGGCAGGCTCAGTCCCACATCGTCAGATGAAAGCACCCTGACATTACGCCCTAACGCTTCTGACGCGATACTTTGGACACTCCCCGGGGCAAATTCGCCGCCGACCACCATTATGCTGTCGAGCGTCCCGGCCGTACCGTATCTGTCGTTATAAAACATCACCAGCCGATAGACCTCGTCATCGACCTCACCTGGAGTGCAAGTCACCGAGCGTACGACCGCCGGCTCTGCCCCCTGAAGCAGCAATGCGGTAAATCCGTCATTATTAGAACTAATAAGCAGCGAATCGAGTCCGCTCTGGCCACCCATCAGCCAGTTTGCCTCGCCCATTGCGCGCGGCACGATAAGCCCGGCTTGCCAGCCCATCGATTCAAAATGTGTTTCATATTCGTCGATCACGGAGAGATTGACCGCCGTTGCAAAGTAGCGGACGCGTCCGTCCTTGTCGGGCGAGATCTTTTCCATCGCGATACGCAGATGTGCCGCAGGTGCTCCAAAGCTCTGCTCGGCTTTCCAGTCCAGTATCTCGTCACGTTCGTTGTTTGACGCTGGTTCGCTATCAAGCGCGAGTATCGCTGCACGCGCGGTATTGCTCGGGAGCGAGATCGACCATTTCTTTTGTCCCAACAGGCCGGCGATCTCAACTACCTCGCCTAATGCTGAGGCAAATTCGAAAGGTGCGACTATGTTGGTATCTAAAAAGCCCGGTTCGAGCACTCCATCGGCGATCACGACGGTCGCTGCCTGTTTGATGCTTAAGTCGCGGCGACTGCCCTGCAGAGCGACAGCCGAGATGCTGTTTTTATCTATGCCGAGAGCGGCATTGGGAAAGCTGGGGCTGGTTAATGCAGAAAACATATTTTAATACTTATTGAAGGGGACGTCGTTGCTGTCGGACCCGTCGGCAAGGCTCTTCACGTCCTTTAGCCCTTGTCCGCCCTCAGACGAATTTGAGTCATCGCCCTGTACCTCGTCCCAATCTGTTTTTTCGAGTATCGGATCGACAGGCCTTTCACGCAGATATTTTGCCTCTACGAGCGAATCGATATTCTGCGGCAGCTTGCCCTTATCAGCCGTATACTGATCAATGGCGCGACGCATCTGCCATAGATTTTCCTTGAGAACTGTTTCCCGAGCCTGCCGAACACTCCGCTCGTACGTGGGCACCGCGATAGACAAAAGGATGATCATGATAAACATCGCGATCATCAGTTCCAGCAGCGAAAAGCCTTTTTCCTTGCCTTTCACTGACAACTGACAACTGACAACTGACAACTGCCTTTTACCAATCACTATACTTCTCCTCGTTCATCGCCTTTCCGTCGGAATTCGAACGCACGTCAAAAACATTAACCTCGTCCCAGTTGTCCGAATCAGCCGATTGATACGATGACCTCAGTTTCCAGTCCTTTTCGCCGGTGATCGGGTCGACCGGTATCTCACGCAGATAAACCTTGATAACCTCTTTTTCTTCGGTCAATTCGGTCGCCTGCTTTGTGTCGTCTGTGATGCCGCTGCCACCCCTGATATTAACGCCGCGGGCACGGACTCGAACGCCCTGTACCAGAGTGTCCAGGCTCGGCGGATAGCGGTCGAGATTATCACTTTCAAATATCTTGCAATCATCAATCACCACGCGGCTGCGAGGGTCCGCCGGTGTGTTAAAAGTGGAATTTGGCGCCGTCGGATTGTTGTTTGTGATCGCCCCCTGAGCGCAAGCTCCGTAGGTGTCCCGCTTAAATTCGTCGATCGCACTGCGAAGCTGCCGCAGAGTCTCACGCAGCTTTAGCTCCTTTTGCCGTTTGACTGAGTTTTGCGCGAGCGGGAGAGTGCCGACGACCAATATCGCCAACACACCAAGTGTGATTATCAACTCAAACAGGCTATAGCCGCCAATCGATTGCGGATTGCGGATCGCGGATCGCGGATTTACCTCGGATTCGTGCCTCACTGTTTTCAATTAGTCGAACTTTACCCTAAAGCTCTTGCCGTCAACGGTCATAAAATTGAGTACGTCACGGTCAAAAGCGATCTCGGGCCGCCCGCCAACCAGAGCTTCGATCTCAACATAAGCGAAAGTCCCGGTAGCGTTCGCGTCGTCCTTGGACGTGAGCGAAACATACATCTTGCCGTTTTGATTGAGGAACGGAACTGCCGGTGAATTAGCCGTTACGCCAAACACATCGCCATACGAGACGCTGCGGACGACGACTTTTTTAACGTCAAACTTTAGTCCCATTACCGCCGTTCTAAAGTTTCCGGCACCGTCAATAAGCACCGGTATCTTTATCCTCTCACCGGCTTTCATGTCCGGCAGTTCGATGCCAAATTTTGGACCGATCGCGGGTGGCGTGTCGCTTGCGACAGGTTCCTGTACGGCGGTCTTGACCTCGTTGGTTTGGCCCGACGTGTCAGATGTCTGATTTAACTGCAAAGTCTTAACGCCCGTGTCGATCGGCTTTAGATTCAGCAGGTTTGGTTCTGCCGTTTTCGCGGTCGCGGATGTAGTTGCATCGGTCTTGACGTATTCCGGAGCCTCGGCCTCACGATCCGGCAACTGAACCGCAGTGTTGGTCGGCAGCCGACGCATTGCTGCCAAGTAATCCTGACGATCTTCTTCGACGATCATCGCCTCAAGCGAGCTGTTAGTCGGCACCGCGAGACTTCCCGTGGGGCGTTCGATCTCGTCCTCGGGCAAAATGGCCGGAGCACGGATCACACGCGGCGTGACGGCAATAACAATATCAATCTGACGATTATCCCGCGTCGGAGCGGTGAAAAGGCGGCCGATGATCGGGATCAATCCCAATAGCGGCAATCCCGCACGGCCTTTCGTCTCCGTCCCCGAAGCAACGCTGGCTAAAAGCAGCGTTTTGTTGTTTTGTATGCGGGCCGTGCCCTTGATCGTACGTTCGGTAAATGTCGGTGTCAGCGTCGAAGCACCGGCAACATCTTTCGACTCGATCTCCATCGCGACTTGTACGTCTTGATTTGGGAAAACAAGCGGCTTGAATTTTAACGTCAGACCGACTTGCTCATAGTTAATTACATTCGAAACAACACCGCCGTTGCCTTGCGTCGTACCCGTTCCGGTGACGAACTGCGCGCTCTGCACGGGAACACGTTGACCGATGCGGGCAGACGAATCCTCGTTATTAAAAGCGTGTATCTGGGTTGAGGCGATCAGTTTTGTGTCCGATTTGCTTTGAAATGCCGACAAACTCATCGATGGCAAAATTATTCCAGTAGCGATCGAGTACGGCAGAGCGGCTCCGGCTATGGTTCCGACCACTGTATTCACTAAACCTTTAGGGCCGATACCAACCTGTCCCTGCTGTGATCCGCCAAGGTTGGTGAGCTGATTCTGCGTTCCGATCTGATTACCGATCTGCAATAGGTCGTTCTTGTTGACCTCGTAGATCGCCACTTCCATTACGACCTCGGCCCGGTCTTTATCAAGCGATTTGATCAGCTGGCCGATCAGCAGGATGTTCTCCTGGGTGTCGCGGATCGTGACGCTGTTCGTCGCATCGTCTGTCAGCACGATCGTTCCGCTGCGGCCCGGCTGTGCGGGAATGGCAGTTTGGACGACTTTGGCGACATCTTTCGGAGCTGCATTTGCGAGATAAAACGTTCGCAGCACAAGCTGTTGAAACTTGACCCGCTGTGCCTGCGTCGCGACCATGATCGTTCGCGGCCCGACCTTTTGAAAGAAAAGCCCCTCTTGCAAAAAGATATAGTCGAGTGCACGAGCCGGCGTTACGCCCTTAATATCGATAAACGTTTTACGTCCCGCGGCCTGAAACGATTCGCGGTCAAACAAAACGTTTAGGTCGAGATCTTTTGCCAATTCTTTGATAATGACCTGAAGATCTATCCCGGTCGGAAATGAAACGTCACGCAGTTTTTCGAGCTTTTGCGGCATCTGTGCCTCGCCCTTTGTGTTGACAAAGGCAGTCGGGACGATCTTTACGCCCGTTTTGGGATCCGTCTCGGGGTCGGTCAGATCTTTCTGGAGCCTTACCATCCTCTCCATTTCTGTTTTGGCCAGCTCATTAGTCGGGTCGAATGCATACGCACGTCTAAACGCTGCATAGCCCGCCAAATAATCTTTTTCGTTCGCCGCGATCGTGCCCTTTTTCATATACATCTGCGAAGCGTTAAACAACGCACGCACCAAATGCAGCCGGTATTCTGGATTTTTCGGGCTGTCGGCGACCGCAAGCGCAAATTGCTCGACCGCCTTGTCCCACTCCTCCGCGGCCTCAAACTTCATGCCTTCTTTGAAATACTTTTTGTCGTCGCCAAAACCAAACGCGGCGGTCGGCATCAGCATCGAGAAAACCAGTAATAGGGTTACAAAAAAGGTCAGGTGCGTTGATCGTTTCATATTGGTAAAAAAGGATGTCGCGGGCTAAAAACTGCTAAATCCAAATGTGGCCAGACATTTACACGTTCCGGTGTGGGCAAAGTTTCAAAAAAATACAGGTTAATTTTCGGATTATTAAGCGCAAATTGCAACCACTATTCACGTTTGCTGTCCACTATTCACTTGGTTAGCTGCCTTCTCAGATAATCAAGCGCCGCCTGACTCGAACGCCAACGTATCAAGTATCTGTCGCCCGGCAGAACGATCTTGGCAGATTTAACTGTAGTTGAGCCGGCATAACCAATAAATACCGTCCCGACAGGCTTTTCGTCAGAGCCGCCATCCGGGCCCGCAATACCCGTGATCGAGATCGCATGGTCTGTGCCCGCATATTTTCGCATCCCCGCGGCCATCGCCTCGGCACACTCGGCACTAACGGCACCGTGTTGTTCCAAGATCTCCGCTGACACGCCGAGTGTCCGCATTTTCGCCTCGTTGGAATAGGTGATCGCACCTTCCATAAAGTACGCTGACGATCCCGGTACGTCGGTTAAACGCTGGCCGATCAGCCCGCCGGTGCAGCTTTCGGCGACCGCAAGCGTCTCACCACGTTGTTTCAAAAGCGTTCCGACGACCTGTTCCATCGTATCGCCATTGATCGAAAATACGGCCTTGCCGAGTGCGACGGCCAATTCGTCGGCGAGTTTGTCTGCTGTCGCTTTTGCGTCGCCGGCATGGTCTGAACGGGCGGCCACATGTATTTCAACTTCGCTTTTGTTGAACAAGATAGATGTCTGCACATCTTTGTATGACGTATAGATCGGAGCCGCGATCTCATCGACCGCCGATTCCCCAAGCCCCGAAACGCGCAAGATCCGCCGTTTTACATAGACCTCACCGGCAATGGCTGATAATTTTGGAAATACATGAGCGGTGAACATCGTCTGATTTTCACGCGGCGGCCCCGGCAAAATGGCGAGGATCTTACCGTCGAGGTCAGCCATCATCCCGACCGCCGATCCATTCGGATTTGGCAAAATATCGGCACCCTCGATGACATACGCCTGACGCTTATTGATCTCCGGCATCTCGCGGCCCCAGGCCTTAAAACGCTCACGCAAATTCGACTCTATGTCGTCGTGATAGACCAATTTCCGCCCGATCGCACTCGCGGTAAACTGCCGCGTAATATCATCCTCGGTCGGCCCCAAACCGCCCGTCGTTATCACAATATCGGACCGCCGCAGGGCATCACTCACGGCCTCCTCAAGCCGCGCACCATCATCACCAACAACGGTCTTTAACATCACCTCGATACCAATATCATTAAGCTCACGCGTCAGCCAGAGACTGTTTGTATCAGTCTTATCAGGAGTAAGTAACTCAGAACCGATCGCAATAATTTCAGCAGATAACATAGGTTGAGAGTGAATAGTTAAAAACTAAAAGTGAAAAGTGTAAACGTTTTACCACTTTTCACTTTCCACTTTTCACTTTTCACTTTTCACTTAAAAGGTCTCTGACCTTTTTCATATCTTCCCAGACCTCGCGTTTTTTATGCGGGTCACGAAGCAGATACGCCGGATGAAATGTCGGCATTACTTTAACGCCGAGATAATCGTGAAAATGCCCTCGCAACTTACCGATCGGCACTTTTGTTTCAAGCAGATTTTGGGCAGCGGTCGCTCCTAAAACGACGATCACTTTTGGACGAACAACCGCGACCTCGCGTTTGAGAAAGGGCTTACATGCGATAGTTTCATCCGTTTCCGGTGCACGATGGCCCGGCGGCCGACAGCGGTTGATGTTGCCAATAAAAACGTCATCGCGGCTAAACCCGATCGCCATCATAATATCGGTCAGTAGCTTGCCCGCACGCCCAACAAATGGGAAACCCTGAGCATCCTCATCCGCCCCCGGTGCCTCGCCGACAAACATCAGGTCTGCGTTAAAATTCCCAGTGCTATTAACAACCTGCGTCCGCCCCAACTGACTCAATTTACAACGCACACAATCCGGCCCGATCTCAGCCCGTATCTGCTCGATCGTCTCAGTCGGCTCCGGTAGCGTCGGCAATTCGACAGCACTTAATGTGGTTGAGGTATTTTCCATTTCGCTTGGTCCACCTTGGTGCACCTTGGTCCGGACCGGACCAGAACCTGAAAGTTTTGATAACGACGGCAAAGACGCAAGCCGCGAGCCGGCCGGTTTTGATTCAAATGGCTTGGCGTTTACCGGTTTTATATCTGGAATTTCAGATCTGAAATTTGAAATAGCGTCAGGCTTTGAAACCTCAGATCTCAAATTTGGAAATTGTTCTTGGCTTCCCGACTTCAGCTCTCCACTAAACTCCAACGTCTCCACCCCAAGCTCCTGCAAATACAGCACTTGTTCGCGGACATCTTCTATAAGGTTGTTCAAATCAGAATTCGGCATTGATTGGTTAATAAACTAATTTTTGACGCGGATCAAGCAGATTAAGCAGATCGAAAACGCATAGGCCAATAAACACATATTCCCAACATACAAAATTCAGATCCGTCTTGATCCGCCTGATCCGCGCTATCCGCGTTCAATTCTTCCGCAGTTTCAAGATCTCATCCAATATCCGATCCGCCATTTCGCGTTTTGACATCAGCGGCAGTTCGATCTCGCCGCCGCTTTTGGTCAGGATAGTCGCGATATTTGTATCAGTATTAAAACCCGCACCCGCTTTCGTTATGTCATTAGCAACGACCAGATCGAGGCCTTTCTTTTCCATTTTCGAACGCGCATACTCGACGACATCATTTGTCTCGGCGGCAAAACCGACGACCAGCATTCCGTCGTGCCGGTTTTTCGAAACCTCAGACAAAATATCCGGCGTCTTTTTTAGCTCAAGCGTCATCACATCGCGGCCGTCTTTTTTGATCTTGGCGTCCGCAGCATTTGCCGGTGCATAATCAGCAACCGCCGCTGCACCGACGAAAACGGTTGCATTTGCGATCTCGCTTTTAACAGCGGCGTGCATATCTTCAGCGGAAACGGCCCGGATCACATTTACATTCGCGGGCGGCTCAACCGTCGTCACACCCGCAACAACCGTCACCTTTGCACCTCTCGCGGCAGCAGCCTCAGCAACCGCAAATCCCATTTTGCCCGAAGAGTGATTTGAGATAAACCGAACCGGGTCGATGGCTTCTCTGGTTCCTCCAACAGTGATAAGAAATCGCTCGTCGGACAAGTCAGAACCCCCTGCGTGAGCGGGGGGACAGTTTGTCTCGTCTTTCTGACCGCCCGCTAACGCAGGCGGTTCTGACAAGAGATCAAGAACTTGAGCGACAATATTCTCAACATCCTCCAGCTTCCCCGTCCCGACCGTCTTACACGCAAGTTCCCCCGCCACAGGCTCAACAAAATAAACGCCGTCGGCTTTTAGCTGGGCGACGTTTCGCTGGGTTGCGGGCTGTTCCCACATTGTCGTGTTCATCGCCGGAGCGACCATGACCTTTGCGGTTGTCGCAAGATATGTTGAAGACAGAAAATCGTCCGCAACGCCGTTGGCAAATTTGCCGATAATATTCGCCGTCGCCGGGACGATCAGCAGCAGGTCGATCTCTTGCGAAAAATTGATGTGGGCGATGGGGTCCGGATTCTCAGGATCGTAATCGTCAACAATGACGTGCCTATCCGTCAGAGCCCGAAACGTCAACGGCTGGACAAACTCCGTCGCATGCCGCGTCATCGCCACCGACACATCACAATCCGCCTTTTGCAACAGCCGCAAAACCTCGACAGCCTTGTAAGCCGCGATGCCCCCAGCCACACCTAAACCTATGCGATATTTCGCCATAAACAGGTTTATTCTACACGAAACCGCGGTTAATTAACGATTAGAGATGAGTTCGTTAAAACGCCCGTCGGCATTGAGCAACTCCACCTCTTCCCTAGCCCAAGGCGAATATCCGTTAGCCGGGTCGGAGACATCGTCAACAAACTGCTGCCAATCAACCCATCGCACGTCATTGACTTCGGCGGGGTTGTGTGCGGGTAGAGCGTCGGTAAACCCAACAAATACTGGGCAGATCTCGTTCTCGACAACACCGTCTTTTTCGGCACGATAACGAAAATCCGGCAAGATGATCTCGAGTTTTACGCCGGTGATACCGAGCTCGTATTTGAGTCGGCGTTTTGCGGCAGCCGCGACCGTTTCGTGCAGCATCACATGGCCGCAACACGAATTTGACCATACGCCCGGCCAGGTCTTTTTCGTTAATGCACGCTGCTGTAACAGGAGTTCGCCCTTGCTATTAAAGAGAAAGATCGAAAATGCCCGGTGGCGTTTTGTGTCGCCGTCGTGAGCTGAGAGTTTTGGTGAGGTACCGATAGCGTTATTCTCCTCATCAACATAGACGATCATGTCGTCAAACGTGTAGTGATACCGCAGATAAAACGCCGTGAGCATTAAAAGCACGACGATGCCGATCATCACCGGCATCCACATACCGGAAAACAATGCGATCGCCAACCAAAAGAAAATGATAAAAAAAGTGCTTGAAATAAGCTGTGCCGGAGCCGGCAAGAGAGGTTTTCTAAAAAAGGTGAAGATCTCTACAACGGCCGCTCCTATTGCCCCTGAAAACAACCATCCGGCAAAATTCGAAACCGGCACGCCATAAAACACCCCGCCGCCTTCGTACCGCCAAAACCCGATCTTGACCGCTCCAGGATCTAGCACAAGGTCAAAAAAGACGAGGATGATAGCGACGAACATTATCCGAACCGCCCACAACCGACCGCCAGCGATCAGTCTTGCAGCGATACCGTAAGCCGCTAAAACAAGCGGCGTCCACGCCAGAAAAACGGTCCAAGGCGTTAGGCCAAACAACCGATACCCGAGCAACTCGGAATAGCCAAAATGCCCATACGGAAACCCAGTGATCATCGCCGATGTTTCGATCACCAAAGCCAAAACACCCAAGATCCCAAACAAAATAACCGCATCACGCCGCCCGAGCCACATCATCGTCGCCCAAAATACCGGGACCGCAAACAAGATCACGTTGATCCCGGACACAAAGCGAGCCTCCGGCGGAATGACCACATTCGCCATAAAAAACGCGCCCGTGGCGAGCATTACGAGGATTGCTCCGCCAATGATCAATTGAGTTTTGGTCAAAAAATATCTCAAATTGTAAATTAGTAATTACTAATTAGTTAATTAATAATTAGCTTTTCAGGACCCGAACGAAATATGCGTTTTTTGCTAAAAGTCAGTCGGCCGCGATTTTGGTTTTACATCTTCGGCCCCTATATTGTCGGGCTTGTCGCGGCGGTCGAGTATCCGCAGCAGTTATATAAGCTGATCTACCTCTTATTCGGTATCTATTTCACCTTCCCCGCAAATCTGCTTATTTACGGCGTCAACGATATTTTCGACTATGAAACGGATAAGCTAAACGAAAAAAAGACCGATTACGAAACCCTCGTCGCACCGGAACGCCGGTCAAAACTCTGGACTGCGATCCTGTTAGCAAATATCGCATTTGCGGGTATCTTATTACTCGGCAATTGGCCAGCAGTCATCGCCGGTATCGCATTCATATTTTTCTCGATCTTTTATTCCGCCCCGCCGATACGGGCAAAGACAAAACCATTTCTCGATTCAGCATTTAATATCCTTTACGTTCTTCCCGGTGTTTTTGCCTATTCCCTCGTCACCGGATTATTTCCACCCGCATCGCTTGTAATAGCCGCCGGATGCTGGACCGCGGCGATGCACGCTTATTCTGCAATTCCCGATATCGATGCTGACAAAGCGGCGGGCTTGAAAACTATCGCGACCGTCTGCGGCCCCTATTTTACACTCGCGATTTGCGCCGCGTTGTACGCGACTGGGGGCATCATCGCCGCGGAATATCTAGGCCTTGCCGGAATCACGATCGGTTTTGCTTACGTCCTGCTGATGCTCGCCTCCGCGAGGTCGGTCAAAACCGGAACACTTTTCAAACTATACCGCTCATTTCCGCTCATCAACGTCGCCGCCGGATTTGTAATTTTCTGGAACATCGCCCTGGACAAACTACTCTAAAGCGACTCAAGTGGTTCGGCGTTCGTGATATTGTTAACCCGCTTATACGCAAGCTCCGCGCTGATCAGACATATCTGCGTCCCGATGCCCGGATTGGTACCGGCTCCGACATAAAATAGATTATCGACCTGTTTTGACTTGTTCTTCGGCCGGAATATTGCCGTCTGACGCAGCGTATGTGCCAACCCAAGGGCTGAGCCTTTGAACGCGTTGTAATCAGCGGCAAAATTTTCGACCGTGTAAATACGTTTGTATTCGATCTTTCCCCTAAGCCCCGGCAGATCCATTTCCTGCTCCATCAAAGCCAAAACGCGGTCGGCGTAGATCACTTTTTGCTCTTCCGTTATCTCGAGATCCGAGGCTATCGGCACGAGCACAAAAAGGTTTTCCTTTCCCTCAGGAGCAACCGACGGATCGGTTACGCTCGGAGCGCATACATATAATGACGGCTCATCCGGCAGACAAGGGTCTTTGTAGATCTCGTCAAAATTCTTACGCCAGTCTTCGCTAAAGAGCAGATTGTGATGGACGAGGCTCGGCAGTTTCTCCGAAACGCCAAGATACATTATGAAAGCAGACGGGGCCATCGTTCGTTTTTGCCAGTATTTTTCTTTATGCGTTTGATGGGCACTGTCCAAAAGCCGCGTCTCGGTAAACCACATGTCCGCGTTCGAGATAACCATATCGGCGTCGATGACCTCGCCGCCTTCGACCCTTACGCCGACCGCCTTTCCGTCGCGGACAATTATCTTGTCAACCGGCGAACTCGTTCGCAAAACCGCTCCGTTTTTCTCGGCTATGTTTGCAAGTGCCTTTATCAGCTCATAAAAACCACCCTGCGGATAAAAAACACCTTGGTTAAAATCCATGTGCGACATCAGGTTGTAGAGGGCCGGTGCCTCGTACGGCGACGTGCCGAGAAAGACCATCGTGTATTCCATCACCTGCTGCAGCTTTTTCGAAGTGAAAAATTTAGAAACGAACTTGTGCATCGTCGAGAAAACCGAAAGCTTTTGCCCCTCGGTCATCACCCGTTTGTTGAAAAAATCCCAGATGCGGTCGTAGTTTTTGAACATGAAACTCTGCGTCGCGACCTCATATTGATATTTGGATTGCTTGAGGTAAGCACGCAGCTTTTCGCCCGCTCCGGGCTCGATCGCTTCAAAAGTGGCGGTGTCTTTTTCGATGTCCGAATTGATATCAAGCGGATCTCCGTTGTTGCGGAAAAAGATCCGGTACGACGGCGAGAGACGTTTTAGTTCGAGATGGTCCTTGACGCGCTCACCGACGAGGTTAAAGTAATGTTCAAAAATATCGGGAGCTAGATACCACGACGGGCCCATATCAAATTTAAAACCCTCATGTTCAAAAATATTCGCCCGGCCGCCGAGATTGGCATTTTTCTCGACCACGGTCACCTCGTAGCCCTTACGAGCAAAAAGACCGGCGGCCCCAAGACCGCCGATCCCCGCACCTATAATGACGACCTTTTTATTCATACACACCGACCAGAGCCTTCATCGAGAGCCACAGTTTTTGCCGAAAATTTGTCCGGACACGGCCAAGATATACATTATAGTTTGCCCGCTCGACTTCTCTTAATATTGCTTTGTAAAGAACGAATGAGACCCGAACCGCCAACCGCCCACGCCACGCAAGCATCGGAATGCCGGGCAATGCTTCACGATAGATCTCGCGGTTGCGTCCGATCTGAAATCGCATAAATTCGACAAACCGCTCGTCGTTGACACGGCTAGCAATATCATCTGACGTCAGCCCAAAACGCCGCAGTTCGTCTTGCGGCATATAGACGCGGCCGAGCTCCTCGTAATCCTCGCGGATATCGCGCAGAAAATTGGTCAACTGAAACGCGTAACCGAGTTTGATCGCGAAAGGAAACGCGGCCTCCGACGAAAATCCAACGATCCGCGTCACCATCAACCCGATGACGCCCGCGGAACCGTACATATAGTCTTCGAGCTCGGCGTAGTTTCCATACGTGAACTTTTCCTCGTCCATAAACATCGACCGCAGAAACGCCTCGCCGACCTCGACCGGGATCTTGTATTTATGAAACGTATGGACAATAGCATTCATCACCGCATAAGAGCTGCCACCAACTGCCATCGCAGCCAGCCAACTCTGCCGCCATTCAGCGAGTTTGGCGAGCGTTTCCGCTTTCGAACCCTTATCCGGATCATCAACTATCTCGTCCGGAATGCGTGCAAAGGCATAGATCGCATAGATCCCATCACGCGTCTCACGCGGAAAAAACTGGGTCGCAAAGTAAAAACTCGTCCCATATTTACGCGTGATCGCCTTACATTCCTGCAAGCCTTGGTCAATCAGTTTTGTATCCTCAATTCTTGAATCTAACAACATTGTATTAAGTTTCCCCGCCAGATCTCCGTCGGAATTTTCACAATAATATGACCTAAACCATTATTGTTCGGACACACCGGCAAACTGGATTCACTTTTTTTGGCGTTTCCCCGCGTGATACAATCGCGTTCTGCTCTTATTACATATGCCTACAACCATATCATCAAAATCTATTTTCAAAGGCCGTATCTTTGACCTGCGCGTTGACAAGATCCGCGAAGGCGAGGTCGAATACGAACGTGAGATCGTCGCCCACAACGGCAGTGCGGTCATCGTGCCGGTTTTTGAGGATATGACCGTCGCACTTGTTCGGCAGTATCGTCATGCGGCGGGTAAATATTTGCTTGAGATACCGGCGGGTACGCTTGAGCTTGGCGAAGACCCGCGAACCGGAGCGATCCGCGAACTCGAAGAAGAGATCGGCGTCACCGCAGAAAGCGTCGAAAAGCTGTGCGAATTTTACATTTCGCCCGGATTTTTAACTGAAAAGATGTATGTCTATCTCGCGACGGGCTTGACCGAAACATCGCAAGATCTTGACGCAGATGAGTTTATCGAGATAGAACGCCTGTCATTTCCCGACATATTCGACCGCATCCGCTCCGGCGAGATCGAGGACGCCAAAACCATCGCCGGCGTAATGCTGGCTGAAACACGAGTGTGAACGAGCGTGCAAAACCCGCACACTCCCTAACGGTCGTGTTTCTGCCCATATCCACTTGACCTCTACATCCGTTTTCGATATTCTATGCGTTCGCATTTTTGCGGATATTTCTATCAGTGTGTGTGTGAATATGAGTACTACTTACTTTCCTAGTGGAAAAGGTTTAGCAGAAAATCGCAAATGGCTCGTCGTTGATGCCAAAGGCAAAACGGTCGGACGTCTGGCAACTGAGGTTGCACGGATACTGTCGGGTAAAAACAACCCGGCATGGACGCCTTTCCTCGATATGGGCGACCACTGTGTCGTCATCAACGCCCGTCACGCCAAGTTTACGGGTGCCAAGAACGACCAAAAGATCTATTACCGTCACACGCTGTATCCCGGCGGTCTGCGTGAGACGACGGTCAAAGAAATGTTTGAGACCAAGCCTGAAAAGGTTATCGAGCTCGCCGTCAAAGGCATGCTGCCGAAAACCAAACTGGGCAAGGCAATG
>JBGTII010000011.1:0-3852 GCA_041745735.1 Pyrinomonadaceae bacterium
GACACTTCGTTCTCGTGCGGCACATCCTCAAACCAATCATCCGTCATCTGGGTCGCGGACAAGAAAAAGCCGTTTGACGCGAATAAAGACATCTGACGGGCAAGCTCCAGATTAGCCTCATCGCGAAGTTTGGCCGGTTGCCGCGTTGTTTTTATGAGAAAAGGGGCGAAATGACGACGCCCCTCGAGCGAGCATTCGACGCCTTTTAGGTACGGTTCGCCTTTGTCAAAAATATTACCGCCGTCATCGGTTCGCCCGCCGCAAGTGGATGTGTAATATGCGTTTATCGGCTTGCCCTGATAAGATGCTACCAGCCCGCGTGTCTGCTGCACGGCCATTGTGCCCATCTTTGTCTCGATCGACACGCCCTTATAAACCTGCGACCAGATCGTCGGCACCATGTCGAAGCCCTGCTTGCCATACGCCCCGATGTTGGCGATCGCGTAGGTACGGGCGGCAACAGCCTGGGCCTTTTGAGCCTCAAGTTGCGGCAAACCCAACTCGGCCGGAACGACGCCGAGAAGATAGTCTTCGATCGGCACAACATTGACGACCGTCAGCGAGCCGCGGGCGTTTACAAACACCTCGATCTTGCCGCGATACGCCTTGCCATTGAGCCGCACGGGATTTGCACGTTCATTCACCGAACCGAACGCGACCGATTTGAGCGACGAATAGCTTGCGGACGGAGCGTTGACTATTACCTCGCGTAAATTGGGATCAACCGGACCTGAGACATTAAGCTGAGACGAACCCGTTGTCTTAATTAAACTTCGAACCTCACTCTTTCCGGCGGTCTTTAATTGCTGCGACAGAGCAACCGCGTCGGGCGAGGCGACCGTTTTCTTTTCCGTCACGATAACTGCATCGTCAAAATCTTTCTCCGCAAGCTTCGCTTTTAGCTCATCGGCATCCAAACTCGTTTCCTTGACCGTACCTACCCATATCCTCCACAGATTGGTCGCCGGATCGACGCTCGCAAGCGCCGTTTCGCCCGTGGCATCCCTTATGTCTTTTGCAAGTGCAGCGGCGTCAGCCTGCGTCGGTAGATTTTGAAACTCGATTCGGTAATTTTCGATCTCTGGCGGACGATACGCCCTTGCCGAAACCGTCACCCGTGTCGACGCCAGCAGCCGCGAAGGCTCGTCGGGACTCACCGCCACCAGCGACGAATCATTCGTCGTGATCGTCGCCGAGCTCGCATTTGTCGCGAGGCCAATGCGGATGAAAGGCTCAGCCGCAAGCCGGTAAAACTCATATTCGTTGTTGGCTGGCGTGGCCGCAGTCGGAAAGCAAAGAATAGCGATGACGAATAACAAACTTCGGATATTCATATTTCGATTTTAGCAGACCTGACGGGCGTTATTTCTCTAAAGCGTTAAAGATGAACGGAAACGTCCCCCACGACTGGCCGCGATGCTGCGGGCGAAATGCAAACAGGACGATCTTTCCTTTGCCATAGCTCGTCTCAGCGAGTGCAGTTTTGCCGTTGAGAAACTTTTCGCCGAGCATCCAGCCTGAGAGCAAAGCGTCTTTGCTGGCGTATTCGGCGATGGATTTGATCTGCGGTGCTCGAGTTAAACCACCCGCTACCGCAGGTGGTTCTGACAAGATTTGGAATGCCGAGCTGGTCGAAAAATAAGCCGCCGTTTCATCCTTCAGCCCTCGGGACAAGGGATGTTTTGTATCGACATCGAGACTGACGACCGAGCCGGGATTGTAAAATTCGCTGCGTTTTAACCCCGCGAGAACGTTTTTCATCGGCAAGTTAAATCGCTTGATGACCATCTCGCACGAGTCGTCAAAGCAGATCAGCTTACCGCCATTCTCGACAAATTTTTTGAGATTCTCGACGCCCACAGCCCCGATGCCGCCCGTATATTCGAGTGGATACCGCTCGCCACTCAAGCCGTTAACGATCGTATTTTCGCTGTCCGCAGGCAAAATGATCGCATCGAGATCGAGGCTTCCCGACTTGATATCCGCGTCGGACACGGAGCGAAATGGTATTTGGAAAGTATCGAGCACGAGGCGCGTCCAGCCCTCGTCCATCGAACCCGTAAAACCTTTGTAGAGCCCTATTTTTGGCGATGTTCTTAGCGGGTTTGGCTTTTTGGCGAACGAGCCGTCGCTTGGGCCTAGATTCATCACCGCCCGTGCCTGATCGAGATTTTCGATCCGCTTTATCGTCGGCGTTTCGCGGTCGAGGTCGCGTATCTGCCACGCGGCGTCATACTCGACGCCCATCTGCATCGGCAGCGTCCATCCGGCAACATCGTATGGCACCTCAGCATCGCCATTCGGCAGCAGACGATGCGGATAGACCTGTTTTTCAAACAGGCTAAGCACATTGTTTCGCTGCGGCTGATTTACATAGACCAAAAAGCTGCCGTGCGGCATCTCGTGAAATTCGGCTGTCGGCGTCATCTTGACCCAAAGCTCTTTGGTCATGTGATGGACCTCCATCCCCTGAGCCATGAGGATCTCTAAGAATCGCGAGATCGTCTCTGTATTCGGCTGCCCCGCCGACACGATGAACGCCTGCGGATCATCGAGCTTGCGGATAGTGTTTGCACGGCCGTATTCGTAAAAATTACGCAGATAACGCGGGCGAAACTTTGCCGCCATCGAGAGCAAAGCCCTCGACGCCGTCATCTCGATCTCGTTAATGTCCGCCGGACGCCACAGCCCGCCTTCCCACGTGTCCGGATAGTTCGTCGCGGTCTCAAGCAGGTTCGGCAGCCCGCGTGCCGGGCGGTTATTGGCGAGATCCTTTTTTGTTACTGTGACCGGAGACATGAGGTTGGCACTCGCCGCTTCGGACAGGATACCGATCGCATTGTGGAAATACGGTGCCGAGCGAAATCCACCGTGCCACCACGTGTCGTAGGTCGAGTTTGTCGCGACGCCGGCGATTCCCTTTGCCTGTAGATCCGCTGCCATCTTGTAGCCGATCAGGCCGACCTCCCGCAAAATTGAGGGTGCGACACGCGGATTTGGCGGGTCGAAAAATGGCGGGATTATGAACCGAGACGCATTTTGCCCCTGCTGATGCACATCGTAAACAAATTGCGGGTACCATTCGCGCCAGTACAGTTTTGTTATCGCCTGTGTCTCGGCGAGATTGAGCATAAACCAATCGCGGTTGTTATCGTGCCCGGCGTAGTGGTGGTAAAGCTCCGGCGGCGAAGTTCCCTCGCTCCTTGTCCCCAGCGTCTTGCGGTACCAATCGGCGACGATGTCGATGCCGTCCGGATTGGGCGACGGGATGAGCAGTAATATCGTGTTGTCGAGTATCTCTTTTGTATCAGCGTCGGTCGCGGTTGCCAGTTCATAGGCGAGGTTCATCGACATCTGCGACGCAACGATCTCGGTCGAGTGTATCGAACACGAGATCGACACGATCGTCTTGCCATTCTTTATCAGGTCGGCGACCTCGCTGTCGTTTTTGACCATTCGCGGGTCGGCAAGCTTCGCTGAGATCTGGCGGTATTTCTCAAGATTTTTGATGTTGTCCGGTGACGATATAAAGGCGACGATCAGCGGTTTGCCGTTCGTGGACTTGCCGATCTCTTTGACCGTGACCTTGTTGCTGGCCTTGTCAAGTTTCACAAAATAATCGGTGATCTGCCGCCAGTCGGCAATGGTCTTGTCGTCGGTCGGGGTAAAACCGAGCACCGATCTCGGAGTCGGCACTTGAGCTGCTGCGGCGAGCGAGCATAAAAAAAGAATCCCGCAGAGCCGCAAAGACGCAAAGAAAGAATTTAACAACCTTGATTTACTAAAACGCCTCACTTTGCTCATAATCTGTTTTATTCTCTCTGTGACCTCTGTGGCTAAGATGACCGAGCC
>JBGTII010000012.1:0-30167 GCA_041745735.1 Pyrinomonadaceae bacterium
GGAGTTTAGTAGCATTGTCGGCTCCGTCGCCGATCAGGGCGTCGATCATACCGACCGTGCGATATGTGATCGATTCCGCAACCCAAGTGCGGATCGCCATCTCGGCCAGCTTGTGTTTGATCGCACCAAACGACGAGATCGGTTTGTTAAATTGATGGCGCTCATTGGCGTAGCGGACGGCTTCGTGAATGGCGAGCTTTGCACCGCCGGTAACCGAAGCTCCAAGTTTGAAACGGCCTACGTTTAAAATATTAAACGCGATCTTTGCTCCATCTCCCACATTGCCGATGAGGTTAGTGGCGGGGATCTTGCAGTCCGACAAAATGAGAGCCGTTGTCGAGGACGATTTAATGCCCATCTTGTGCTCTTCGGCACCGGGGCGGCAGTTATCGCTGCGTTCAACGACAAATGCCGAAAACTTTTCTTTCTCGCCATCGACCTTTGCAAAGACGATAAACACGTCTGCAAAACCACCGTTCGAGATCCACATCTTCTCGCCATTGAGCGTGTAGGTTGTGCCGTCTTCGCTAAGTTTCGCAATAGTCTTGGCACCAAGTGCGTCCGAGCCCGAACCGCTTTCAGTCAGGCAATAGGCGGTGACGATCTCGCCCGAAACAATACCGGGGATCCATCTATTCTTGAGTTCTTCTGAACCAAAATACAGTATCGGCAACAACCCGATCGAGGTCTGAGCACCAAACGTCGTGCCAAATCCGCCCGCGCGTCCGATCATCTCGGCGATGACTACGCCGGTCGTCTGGTCGAGCCCGAGCCCGCCGTATTCCTCAGGGATGGTCGCACCAAGCAAGCCCAGATCGCCGCCTTTTTTGACCAGGTCACGTGCGATCTCCCAAGCGTGATTTTCAAGCGCGTCGAGCTGCGGCCAGATCTCGTTATCGACAAATTCACGCGTCGTTTCGGCGATCATCCTTTGCTCTTCGTTAAGATCCTCAGCAGTAAAAACTTCGGCTGCCGATTGATCAGCGATCAAAAACTCGCCGCCCTTCAAAAACTCTCTTTCCACCTGTGTTTCAGCCACTTTTCCGTCCTCCAAAAGTATTTTTGAAAAGCTTAACATACTTTACCCACAAAGTGAATGAATATTCATTCATAATCAACCGCGGACCGCTTGCTTGACATTCTGCGGCTCTCATTGCACCTTAGCTATCAGTAACTTGCAACAAAATTCTTATCTCTGAGTATTGTCATATGAATAGAACTACGTTTATTTTGGCCGGGCTGCTTGCTATCGCGACGACGGTTGCGACCGCGCAAGAGCGGCCGACCGCGTTCACTAACGCACGCATTATCACTATCAGCGGCGCGACGATCGAGCGGGGAACGCTCGTGATCCACAACGGAAAGATCGTATCAGTTGGCAACGCGGCAACGGCTAGCATTCCAAGCGGTGCGGTTATGATCGACGCGACCGGCAAGACAATAATGCCGGGGCTTGTTGATACTCACAGTCACGTCGGCGGTGCAGCTGGTGCAGACGGAACATCGCCGATCCAGCCAGATATTCGAATTCTGGACAGCATTAACGCTCGTTCGGCAAGCCTTCAGCGGGCACAAGCCGGCGGTATTACGACCGTTAACGTGATGCCGGGTTCGGGCCATCTCGATAGCGGGCAGACACTCTACCTAAAGTTGCGTGACGGTGCCGTCAAGATCGATGATCTGCTGATATATGACTCAAGCGGAAAATACCTAGGCGGGATAAAGTTTGCTAACGGAACCAACGCGATACGTGCCGGCGGTGGGGCGTTTCCCGGTACCCGTGCAAAATCGGCCGCGCTCGTGCGGGAGCAGTTCATAAAGGCACAGGAATATCGCGACAAGATCGCCAAGGCCGCGGGCGACGCGACCAAACTACCGCCGCGTGACCTTGCTATGGAAGCCTTGGTCGAAGTGCTCGAACGCAGACGTGTTGTGCATTTTCACACCCATCGACATGACGACATCATGACCGCACTGCGGCTAGCCAAGGAGTTCAATTTCCGAATAGTTTTACAGCACGTTTCCGAAGCGTGGAAGGTCGCCGACGAGATCGCAAAAGCAAATGCACCGTCGTCGATCATCCTTATCGACTCGCCGGGCGGCAAACTCGAATCGGTGGATATCGACTTTCGAAATGGCCTCGCTCTCGAACGTGCGGGTGCGTTGGTCGGCTTTCATACGGACGATGGCATTACGGATTCACGCTGGTTTCTGCGTTCGGCGGGCCTCGCTGTGCGGGCCGGAATGAGCCGCGAAAAGGCGCTGTACGGAATGACGATGGCCGGTGCGATAATGCTCGATCTCGATAAACGCGTCGGTTCGCTCGATGCTGGCAAGGACGCGGATCTTATTATCCTCTCGGGCGATCCGCTCAGTGTTTACACGCACATCCTTGAAACGTGGGTAGAGGGCAAAAAGGTTTTTGACCGCTCAAACCCAAAAGATCACTTGATCGCCGTCGGCGGAAAAGGCGCGGGCGATGATGACGGCGGGCACCATGACATCCATTGCTTTGACGGCGACGGAGGAAACGAATAATGGAAAACGGAAAATTAGAAGTGAAAAGTAAGGGTCGATCGGTCGTGAAGATCTTTCTTGCGTTGTTTGCAATTCACTGTACATTGCTTACTGCGACAGCACAGATCGCCGTGCGCGGGGAAACCGTGTGGACAATGGCGGGAGCTCCGATCACAAACGGAGTCGTGCTTGTAAATAACGGCAAGATCGAGGCTGTCGGCTCGGCAACGCAAGTGCAGATTCCGGCCGGTTATAGAACAATCACGGCAAAGGTCGTGACACCCGGCCTTATCGACGCGCACACCGTGATCGGCCTCAACGGCTATCTCAATCAGCCGCACGATCAGATGGCTCTCGACGGTGGAGCGTCTATCCAGCCCGAGTTGAGAGCAACCGATGCCTACAACGCCGAGGAACGCCTGATCCTGTGGGTGCGCGAATTTGGCGTAACGACGATCCACACGGGCCATCAACCATCGGCCCTCGTTCCGGGCCAGACGATGATCGCAAAGACGTGGGGCAAGAATGTCGATGAAGCCACGATAGTGCCGACCGCGATGGTCGCAGTCGTACTAGGCAGCGCAGCGACGGCTCCGGCCGGCCGCTCGCCCGGCACGCGTGCGAAACAGATGGCAATGCTCCGCGCCGAGTTGATCAAAGCTCAGGAAAACGCTGCCAAAAAAGAACCCGCAAAAGATCTAAAATCCGAAATTATGTCGCGTGTGATAAAAGGCGAGGTTCGTCTGCTCGTCACCGCGCATCGCGATCAGGACATAATCAGCGCTCTGCGGCTCGCTAAAGAATTTAATCTCAAGATCGTGCTCGACGGCGCCTCAGATGCGCCGCTTGTGATAAATGAGATCAAGGCATCGGGATTTCCGGTCATCATTCACCCGACGATGGCTCGCCCGGGCGGTGACCAAGCTAATCTCTCACTCGAGACGGCCGCCAAACTGAAAGCAGCCGGAATTCCGGTCGCGTTGCAAAGCGGTTATGAAGGCTATGTGCCGAAGACGCGAGTTGTCCTGTTCGAAGCCGCGATAGCAGCCGCAAACGGGCTTTCGCGTTCAGATGCTCTGGCATTGATAACGATCGACGCTGCAAAAATACTCGGCATCGACAAACGCGTCGGCTCGCTCGAGGTCGGCAAGGACGCCGATATTGCGATGTACGACGGCGACCCATTTGAATACACCACGCGTGCAACCGGCACGATAATCAACGGCCGCGTCGTCAGCGAAGTCGTGCGTTAATCGATTCGCTCGAAAATCCCGGCGGCGCCCATGCCGCCGCCGACGCACATTGTGACCATTCCGTATCGGGCATTTCGGCGTTTTAATTCTTGTAATAGTGTCGCCGTTAGCTTCGCTCCGGTGCATCCAAGCGGATGGCCGAGGGCGACAGCTCCGCCGTTGACATTGACCTTGCTTGGATCCATTTCGAGTACCTTCATCACGGACAGGCCCTGTGCGGCAAAGGCTTCGTTTAGCTCGATAACCTCGATCTGGTCGAGCGTCAATCCTGCTAGTTTCAGAGCCTTAGGTATCGCATAGACCGGGCCGATGCCCATTTCTTCAGGCAGGCATCCGGCGGTTGCAAATGAGACGAAGCGTGCGAGGGGCTTTAGTCCAAGCTCGTTAGCCTTGTCAGCGGACATCACGACCGCTGCTGCGGCACCGTCGGACATCTGCGAAGAGTTTCCCGCAGTCACAGTGCCGTTGACATGAAAAACAGCCCTCAATTTTGCCAGTCCCTCTATGGACGTATCAACACGCGGGCCTTCGTCCTGAGCGAAAACTATCTCTTTCCGGCGAACACGCCCGCCTTCGTCAAGCTCATCGACAAAAACATTCATCGGGACGATCTCGTCTGTAAATTTGCCCTCGGCGATCGCGGCAAGGGCTTTGCGGTGCGAGTTATAGGAAAACTCGTCCGCTTGCTCACGCGTGATCTCATACTTGCGGGCGAGATTCTCAGCCGTCAAGCCCATGTTCAAATAGTAATCCGGGTATGTATCCGCGAGGTGAGGATTTGGGCGAAAGGTGTTACCGCCCATTGGGATAACTGTCATCGATTCGAGTCCGCCCGCGACGATGGCATCGGCACCGCCGATCATTACACGCTCGGCCGCCATCGCGATCGTCTGCAATCCCGACGAGCAGTAACGATTGATGGTCATCGCCGAAGACTCGACCGGCAGCCCCGCGAGTATCGACGCCGTCCGCGCGACGTTCAGTCCCTGTTCAGCCTCAGGAAACGCGCAGCCCATGATGACATCATCGATCAGCGACGCGTCAACGCCAGCGCGAGCGACCGCTTCTTTGATCGCCGTCGCACCAAGCTCGTCCGAACGCGTATTCTTCAAAGTGCCTTTAGGAGCCTTACCCACAGCCGTCCGCACGGCCGAAACGATTACTGCTTCTTTCATATTTTATGACCTTTTCACAAAATGAGTGAATGTTCATTCATTTTGTCATTAAACCTCATAATTGGCAAGACAATTTAGCTTGATCGGTGATTTTTCTTGCGATAACATTTATACTATTTTTCTAAGATTCCCTGTTCGTTCGCTCGTAATTTTTACTGGTCCATTATGAAAAATATCATACTCACACTCACTATTTCTCTGCTCGCCACAGTGGCTACTGAGGCTCAGAATCCGCTGGCACTTTGCCAATCTCAGATCGGAGCCCAGCAATTCGAAGCCGCCGTGGCGACGTGTGATGAAGCCGCGAAAACGAACGCACTCTATGGCCGTCTTGGCCGCGGCATAGCATATATGGGCCTGATGCAGTGGGCCAACGCCGTTACCGAATTTACGGCTGCCATGGTTGTTAACGGACGCGGCGCCGAGCTCTACATCTACCGCGGCAATGCTAACTATTACAAGGGCGAATATCGTGCAGCCGTGGCGGATTTTGAGAGGGCGGTGCTACTCGACACCCGGATCGCGGGCAATTTACAGCCAGTGGTCGCACAGGCAAAGGCGATGGCCGATATCACGCCTGTGCCGGCAAAGCTCGATAATAAGGCCATTGGGGCATCGCTCATCGTGTCGCTTGAGGCAAACGATCTGGTCATCTCACGGAGCATAATGGCCCTCAACAAAGAACCGCAGGCAAAGATCGAAGCCGTCGAAAAGCAAGCTCACGCGAAGATCGACGAGGCCCTCAAGATCAATAAATATAACTCTCACGCCTATTCGATTCGCGGGTCTCTTTACAAAAGCCAGAACAAATTAGACTTGGCGGTTTTCGAATATTCTAAGGCGGTCGCGATCGAACCGAAACAAATAAGCAACTATAAATATCGGGCTGAGATCTACGCCGAGGCAAAAAATTATCCGTTCGCCCTCGCGGACCTTGCAAAGATGACCGAGATCGACCCGAAATCAAACCAAGCGTATCTCGACCGCGCACGGATTTACACAGACTTGAAAAAAGATGATCTCGCCTACGCAGAGTTGACCAAGGTGATTGAGCTCGCGCCAAAAGACGCGTTTGGCTACGGGATGCGAGCGTCTCACTCGCTGCGCAAGGGTGATCTTGAACGGGCATTTGCCGATCTCAACACTCAACTCACTCTCGATCCGAAAAATGATTTTGGAATGTCGATGCGCTGCGAATATTTCAATAAAAAGGCGAATTACACCGCCGCGTTAAAAGACTGTACGGGCGCGATCGCGAAAGACGGATTTATAACCGCCGACAATGCGTTGTTCGAACGAGTTACTACATACATCGGCCTTAAAAAATACGATCTTGCCCTCGCGGATGTAGCCGCTCTGGAAAAACGCAACGTGCTCGCCGGCGACGAAATAACAGTAAAACGTGGGCAGATATTGAAAGCTCAAGGCAAGAAGGCCGAGGCGAAAGCTGCTTTCGAAGCGGCGCTCAAGGCAAATCCGAAAAACGAAAGTGCGGCTAAAGAATTAGCGGCGTTAAAGCCTTAATGGACGATCAGTGGGCTTCGGCTTTACGTTTTATAATTTTCAGCATCTCAATCCGTATCAATCCGCTAAACGGTTGTACAAATGTCCAATAAAATCCAAAACTGCGGCGGCTGGCGTCGTCGAGGCATCTGATACGCGTTTCGGTCCTCAGGGATGTTTTATCTGACGTCCAGTTGAGTGAAAAATTCCAGACCGCTTTGGCGTAACCGGGCGTTTCAAACTCGCGAAAATTTGTCGCATCGACTGTCTGCATATCGCCCCAAGGCGTCCAAAATTTACTTGCCAAGCCTATGAGCACCTCTTTATTCGGGACACTGCCAAGGATCTTAAATTTAGAATACTCAAGGTTTCTAAGACTAACGCCTTCGCCAGACATTCCCCGCAAACGGAGCAGACATCTGACGATAAACGACTCACTAAAATCAACATCATTCGCCGCCGCATAAACCTGTTCGGCACTCGCGTCGATAGCGATACTATGCGTCTCGACAAAATCGTATTCGGGTAAAAATTCGTCGATCAACATTAGATCTTTTTCGCCACGAATGTCACTAATAACACGAATATTTCTGATTCGTGACATTCGCGTAATTCGTGGCTAAACTCCTAATTCTCAATCCCAACCTCGACTTCATCAATCTGTAAGGCCGCTTTCACAACCGCAGGGTCGATCTCGACCAAAAATCCTCGCTTCCCGCCGTTGATATAGATCTTGTCCAGATCAAATATCGTTTTCTCAACATAAACTGGCATTCCCGTCCGTGTACCGAATGGTGATGTGCCGCCGACTAGATAGCCGGTGTGTTTTGATGCACGCTCCGGCGTTGCGGGCTCGATCGATTTGACGCCGAGGTGACGCGCAAGGTTTTTGGCCGAAACCTGGGCGTCACCGTGCATCAGCACGATCAGAGGCTTTTTCTCGCTCGTTTCAAATACCAAGGTCTTAACGACCGCGTGCTCATCCACACCAAGCTGTTTTGCCGATTCCTCCGTCCCGCCTTTCTCAACGTAATCATAAAGGTGCGGGGTGAAATCCACGTTTTTCTCTCGCAAAAACCTGATCGCCGCAGTTATCGGATAGTCCATACTATTTCCCGGCGAAAAGATGTAAGCCAAGCGCGCCTAGCAGCACAGCGATCGCACCAATATCAAATAACGCAACCCTTCCGATCTCAGCGTTCGCTCCGGTCGATGAATATACTAGGTAAAGAAACGCTGCCTTTCCCAACAACGCAGCGATAATAACGGGCACTAAATGCTCCTTACGAAACGCGCCGTAGATCAACGCTATTCCGAGCAAACCAAGTAAAACGGCACGATGCCGCATGACGATCGCGAGGTTCAGATCAACAAGGTCGATTGCGTACAAAGACAGACTGCGTTCGGGTGCGAAAAATACTATCGCCGGAGTTAAATTCAGTACTCCTACAAGCAATACCAAACCTGTAATAATCCATTGAGTCATCGAACCTCTTTATAGCGAAAGCACGTAACCAAATGATCGTTGACCATGCCGGTCGCCTGCATAAATGCGTACATTATCGTAGATCCGACAAAATTAAACCCGCGTTTTTTGAGGTCTTTGGAGATCGCGTCTGAGATGTCGGTTTTTGCCTGAATATCACCGTGGCCTTTGAGCTTATTCACGATCGGCTTGCCGCCGACAAAGCCCCAGACGTATTTGTCGAATGAGCCAAACTCTTTCTGCACCGCGAGAAACGCTTTGGCATTGCGCACCGCCGAGGCGATCTTTAGACGATTGCGGATGATGCCTTCGTTAAGCATCAATTTCGCGCATTTGGCATCCGTATACGTTGCGACCTTTGCGGGATCAAAATTGTCGAACGCCGCACGATACGCGTCACGTTTTTTCAAAACCGTGTCCCAAGACAACCCCGCCTGAGCTCCCTCAAGAATCAAAAACTCAAAAAACATCCGGTCATCATGCACCGGCACGCCCCACTCGGTGTCGTGGTACGGGATATTTAGCTCGTTCGATGCCCAGGTGCAGCGTTTCATTTCAGGAACCCCTCAGTATCTACCACCCGCTGAGCCTGATCAGAATGCCGGCGGCAGTGCATGGGCAAAAATGTAAGCGTGTCGGCCAGACTATACGTTACAAAGCCGAGCAGCGGCGAGGTGACGATCGTTTTTTCAAGATCGAGCGTGGTCGGAAACCTCTGGACCGCCTGGATCATTTGATGCTGATGCTCGACAAACCGCTCGATAATATCGCCGCCGATAGCGCTTGCCGAAGGAACCGCCTTTCCCATCGTCTTCATTTTCTTCGTGTTCTTCGGATCGAGCCGATTAATAAGAAACCGGCCGAAGAAACCGCTGAGCGGCGAAACTTTTTGCCAAAACGTCGGCCTGTAACCGCTGGTCGAAACTTTTTCACACTCCCCAAAATACAGACTGTGCGTGACGATCAGGTGATCGAAACATTGAGCGACGCTCCAATCATTTTCGCTCAGCTTCCAGTTGAGCTGCTCAACGCTCAGGCCGCCAAATACTGTCACGGCATCAACTGCGACCATCTCAAGCTGTTTGCTTACTAAATTCAGATCTGGCATCTCAACTTACTCATTCGTGTCATTCGTGCCATTCGTGGCTAATTTCTTAACGGTTTCCCGGTTTTCAGCATTGCCGCGATACGGTCCTGCGTTTTTCGCTCGCCGCAGAGCGAGATAAAAGCTTCGCGTTCGAGATCTAGCAGGTAACGTTCCGAAACCTGCGTTCGATGATTGATCGTTCCGCCCGCCATGATGTGTGCAAGCTTTTTGCCGATAAGCTGATCGTGATCGGAAATAAATCCGCCTTGCTTCATCATATGCAGAGCGAGTTTTAATGCCGCCTCGACCGGTTCGCCAAGCACCGTGATATCGGTCCGCTCGACCGGCTGGACGTATCCGGCAGCCGCGAGATTTAGCACCTCTTGCTTTGCATCCTGTATCAAACGGTCGCCATTCATCGAGATCGCATCTGAGTCGCGAAGGAAACCGAATGCACGCCCCTCCTGAGCGGATGTTGCGACCTTACCCATGCCGAGCGTTTCAAATGTTTTCTTTAGGAACGCGAGCGGATCGGCATCAGGAGCCTTTGCAGCAGCATCCATCGCACGCATTGTCATTTCTTTGGTGCCGCATCCGGCCGGAATAACGCCGACGCCAACCTCCACAAGCCCGATATAAGTTTCGCCTGCCGCACGAACCTTATCGCCATGCATAGCGATCTCGCAGCCGCCGCCGAGCGTCAGGCCATACGGTGCCGTAACGACAGGCTTTGCGGAATATCGCAGCCGCATCACGGCATTTTGCAGCGCGCGAACCATCATATTGATGTCGTCCCATTCTTCTTCTTGAGCAGCGAGCAGGAGCATCATGATGTTCGCTCCGGCGGAGAAATTGCCGCCCTGATTGCCAACGACGAGCCCTGTGAAATTTTTCTCGACCTCGTCGATGGCAAAATTCATCATCGACACCGTATCGCCGCCGATCGAGTTCATTTTAGAGTGAAATTCAAGACACGCAACACCGTCACCGATGTCGATGAGCGACGCGCCGGGATTGGATTTAATAACGCCGGTCCGTTCCTTGATGTCCTTGAGGATCAGTACGCCCGGCCGTGCGGGCATCGGTTTGTATTCTCCCACGACGAGATCGTAAAACGAATGATTTCCACCCTCATCTTTATAAAAACTGGTCGCACCCGACGCCAACATCTTCTCGACATTCGCCGGTATCGATTGGCCTTCTTTTCGCATCCGTTCGACCGATTCTGTCACGCCGATCGCGTCCCAGGCTTCGAAAACGCCAACTTCCCAGCCAAATCCCCACTTGATCGCGTTATCGATCTCAACGATCGTATCGGCGATCTCAGGTATGCGGTTGGCGGCGTAACGCGATACACGAGAGGTTGTTTTCCAAAGGAATTCGCCGACGCGGTCGTCACCCCAAACGAGAGCTTTCACGCGTTTCGCTTTATCCTCGATACTTTTTACCGCATCAAGCGATGGGAATTTTGTCTTTTCCTGCGGCTTGTATTCGAACGTTTTGAGATCGAGTTCGAGGATGACGCGTTTGCCCTCCGCGTCTTTTGATTTCTTAAAGAACCCGCCCTGGGTTTTGTCGCCGAGCAGCTTCTTGTCGAGTAGTGTTTGGATCAATTGAGGCAGGACAAAAACGTCGCGATCCTCGTCATCCGGCACCGCAGGGTAGAGATTATTTGTAACATGAGCCGTCACATCGAGTCCGACAAGATCTGACGTTCTAAAGGTCGCCGACGAGGCGTGGCCGATGGCTTTGCCGGTCATCTGATCGACCTCGGTCGGCGTCCAGCCTCCGGCAATCATCTCGTGGATCGTCGCCATCATGCCAAAAACACCGATGCGGTTCGCGATGAAATTGGGACGGTCTTTGGCCGGAACGACACCTTTCCCCAGCCGCTGATCGAGAAATCCGGAGATCTTACAGGCTATCTCGCCGCTTGTTTTCGAGCCCGGGATGACCTCAACGAGCTTCATATATCGGGGCGGGTTGAAAAAGTGAATGCCGACAAAATGCGCCTTAAAATCGTCTGAAAATGGCTCTGCGATCGAGTCGATCGGAATGCCGCTGGTGTTCGAAGCGATCACCGCTCCGGGCTTGCGGTGCTTTTCGACCTCGGCGTATAACTTATGCTTGATCTCAAGGTTTTCGACGACGGCCTCGATCACAAAATCGCAATCCTTGATCTTTGCCAGATCGTCAGTGAAATTGCCGGTCGTTATCAGCTTGGCATTATCGCCGAGCATAAACGGTGCGGGCTTTAGCTTTTTAGCTACTTCGAACAGCGAATTGACGATCTGGTTTTTGTCCGCCGACTCATCCTGCGGTGCGATGTCGAGCAGAAGCGTCGGAATACCCGCGTTTGCCAAATGCGCGGCGATGCCCGCTCCCATTGTTCCCGCACCCAAAACTGCGGCTTTTGCGATGTTCATAACTTGTTCTAACGTCCCAATATTTAAGCGTTTCTAATTGCAAAAATTATAACTGAATGAATGTTCATTCAGCAAGCTCTCGGTCGGTATAAATCAGCTCCGGATCTTCTTGGCGTTCTTTGCGGCTTCGCGTGAAAATCCTCACGCATAGAAGCCAAGTTCGCAAAGTAAAACAAAAGCTCTAAAATCGGTTGATCACCGTAACGCCCGTTCCTGCGAAGCTATTCATATCCGCTAGCTCGATCACCGATTCCTCGAGTGTCACCGTTTTACCGATCAGCTTTTGCGGTTCGAGCTTCCCCGTGCGGATCATCTCGAGCATTTCCGGATAACGATGGGCCTGCATTCCGTGGCTGCCGGTGATCTCGAGCTCGCGGCCGATGACCTTGTCGATGGGTATGGGCGTCAGGTGCTGGCCAGATTCCATAATGCCGACCTGTATGTGCTTTCCGCGTTTTCGTAAGGAAGAAATTGAGTTAACAAGAATATCGGGATGGCCGAGAGCGTCGATCGAGATGTGAGCACCGCCTTCGGTGATGTCGAGAATAGCCTCCACCGGATTGCCGTAGGTTGAATCGATGACGACCTCAGCACCGAGCGAGCTGGCAAATTGCAGCTTGTCCTCGGCGATATCGACAGCGATGACTCTCGCACCACACGCTACGGCGATCATGATCGCCGAGAGTCCAACACCTCCGCACCCGTGAACGGCAACCCATTGTTCGGGGGCAACTTTCCCTTGATCGACGACCGCTCTATACGATGTCGCAAAGCGACAGCCGAGACTCGCGGCGGTGACATAGTCGATCTCATCGGGCAGACGAACAAGATTTGTGTCTGCATATTCGATAGCTACATACTCGGCAAAACCGCCCCACGCGGTAAATCCGGGTTGGAATTGGCGGTCGCAAATCTGTTGGTTGCCAGCCGAGCATTGCTCGCATGTACCGCAACCACAGACAAAAGGAAGAGTTACTGTATCGCCCACTTTGAAATTTTTTATTTGAAACCCAACCGCGACAACCTCACCAGCAAGCTCATGTCCCGGCACATGCGCCAGCTTAATGGCAGGGTCATTGCCCATCCATCCGTGCCAATCGCTGCGGCAGATCCCGCATGCTTTGACCGCAAGCACAACACCCGTCGGCGAGGCTTGGGGTTCGGCGACTTCGGTCGTGGCTATCGGGCCTTTAAATTCCCCGTAGACGGCTGCTTTCATGCTCTATGTTTTTTGAACGCGACTCAGCAAAAATGCTTGACATGTAATTAAAATCGTTTAATACTTCTCAAGTAAATCAAATAAATTATAAATTTGAAACCAAGAAAGGGCTGTCGTTTTTTGTACTTTTGACTTCGGCCTCGAAACCCACTCAGGAGAGATACTATGTTTAGAAAGATGTTCTTGTTATTGTCTGCATTGTTCCTATTTGCCTCTTTCACCGGCGCCCAGACACCTACGCCGACGCCGGCCACAACTGCCGCAACAACGGCAAAGCCCGCACGGTTTACCCCGACCAAGACTCAAATCGAAGAGGGGCAAAAGTTTCTCAAGGAAAAGAAACTGTATACCGGAACCGCAGATGGTAAATATAATGACGACACGCGTGCCGCTATTCGCATCTTTCAAAAGGATAACGGCCTCGACGTTACCGGTAATTTTAACAAGGCCACCGTGGAGAAAATGAACATTGCCCTGACCGATAAGCAAAAAGGCATCGAAACTCCGGCCGCGCCTAAGACCGTCAAGACGACAGCATCGACAACCACGGCGAAAACACCTGCCTCAACTGACGGCCCAAAACGGCCCGCTCCTTTTACGGCTAATAAAGATCAGATCACGGCACTTCAAAAAGTCTTGACAGACGGAAAAATGTTTACCGGCGAGGCAAACGGCGAACGTAGCGATGCATTGAAAGACTCCGTCAAGAAATATCAAGAAGCGAACGGCTTGAAAGTCACCGGCGGTATCAACGCCGCAGTGCTTGAAAAAGCGGGCATCGCATTGACCGACAAGCAGAAAGACCAAGTCGCTGCTCAGGCAGCATACGACGCGGCAAAAACGCCTAAGAACTAGCTTGGTCCACCTGGTCCGGACCGGACCAAATTTTCAAAACTACCGGCCGATGCGCATTTTTCATGAGCATCGGCCTTTTTGTAGAACACGTCATTTCAGGTTATATTTATCGCGAATGCAGGACGCTAATGTCTATACATATCTGACGCCGATCGCGATCTTTTTCGTGCTGATCGAGGTCGCGCTTTGCTACATCTATCGGCGGGACTACGTTTCGTTTCCTGAGGCAGTCGCAAATTTTGGCACTGCTCTCGGCAATCAGACGGTAAATGTTTTGGTCGCGGCGGGCGTGTATGTTGTCTATGGCTATCTGTGGGAAAACTATCGCCTCTGGACGATCGAGATGCATTGGTGGTCGTTCATTTTGCTGCTGCTCGGCGTCGATTTTATCTTTTACTGGGTGCATCGTTGGGGGCACGCGATCAATATAATGTGGGCCGCCCACTCGCCGCATCACAGCGCCGAAGAGATGAATTTTATGGTCGCTCTGCGGGCGAGCGTGACACAGCGTTTTTGCTCTTTTCTGTTTTTCTGGCCGCTCGCACTCATCGGATTTCCGCCGTTTTACATTTATATGATGGCGGGCATTCACCTCTTTATCGCGTTTCTGCACCACACCGAATTTATCGGCAAGCTCGGCTGGTTTGAAAAATACTTTACGACGCCGTCGCATCACCGTGTGCATCACGGGGTCAATTTTCCGTATCTCGATAAGAATTTTGGCGAGTTTCTGATCATCTGGGACAAGATGTTTGGCTCGTTTGCCGAGGAAAAAGAAAAGGTCGTCTATGGCATCTACGACCACCCGCAAAGCTGGAATCCGGTCCGCATAAACTTTCATTTCTTTATCGTGCTCTGGCGATACGCCGTCGCGGCACCGTTTTGGTGGGACAAGATCCGCGTGTGGTTCATGCCCGCCGGATGGCGTCCCCGCGGTCTGCCGCAGAAGGAGATGGTAGAGATCACGACCGAAAATCAAGTGAAATTTCGCACGACAATGTTCGGCCGCTCGCACCTGTATCTCATTGTCCAACTCGCCGTCGGCGTGTTTTTAATGCTGGGCATTATCTCTAACCTGATGGGCTGGAACCTGACCCAGCGTTGGCTCGGGGCGGGACTATTATGGTGGCATATCATAAATTGGAGCGGCATCCTCGAAGCAAAAAGCTGGCTCTGGATATCCGAAAACCTGCGGATCATCACGACCCTTTACGCGATCATCGCTTTTAACCAGCTATTTCAACCGTCGGGACCGCTATTTGCAATAGTTGGTGTATCGGTGTTCTCATTCATCTGGACGAATCTGTATTTCCGGCCGAGTAGCCCTAAATCGGCACCGGCGTAAACAAATTATGAAAATCCTCTTCTCGCTCGTCATCACAATTGTTTTCGTCGCCAACATCGCCGCTCAGACGGATAAGCGGGCTATCGCCATCCGCAAGGTCATGGACGACCAAACAGCAGCCTGGAATCGCGGCGATCTGGATGCATTTATGTCGATCGGTTATTGGCGGTCGGAAAAGCTCAAATTCGTCTCCGGCGACCGCATCACATACGGCTGGCAGCAGACGCTCGATAATTACAAACGCACCTACGCCACAAAAACACTTATGGGTACGCTCACCTTTTCCGAACTCGAGATCGAGATCCTGTCTAAAGACGCTGCGTTCGTTACCGGCAGCTGGCATCTGAAACGTGAAAAGGACGATCCGAAGGGCAAATTTACGCTCCTGTTTCGCAAATTCAAAGAAGGCTGGCGGATCGTTGCTGATCACTCGTCCTGAATCACAAGAACTTTCGCACCCGGCCCTGCGTAACTAGACGTGATGAAAACGCTCATTTTTGCCGTATTTATTAGCCTAACCTCCGTCATTTTCGTAACGGCTCAAGTTCCGCCACCGCTCACCGACAAGGATTTTGTCCGCGTCGATGCGAACTCGCGCGCCGGGTTTGGATATCCGTATTACCTCTACGTACCGCCCGAGCTGCGTGACGAAAAATTAAAAAAACAGACGCAGACGATCCTTGTCCTGCCAAACAATACCGGTAAGGTCGACGACGATTTTGCCGTTCATGAAGCAGATGTCAAAAAACGGATGACAACTGCCGGCGGCATTGCGTCAGCCTTAAAGGTCGCCATTTTGATGCCGGTTTTCCCACGCCCGCAGAGCGATTGGCGGGTATATACACAAGCGCTCGACCGCGATTCGATGGTGTCCGATCGAAAAGAATATCGGCGGCTCGATCTGCAGATGTTAGCGATGATCGACGACGCGAGAAAGCGTCTAGCCGAAGACGGAATGAAATTTGACAAGCGTGTGCTGATCAACGGGTTTTCGGCTCAAGGAATGTTTGCCAACCGTTTTACGTTTCTACACCCCGACCGCGTCAAAGCCGCTGTGATCGGCTCGCCCGGCGGCTGGCCGATAGCACCAGTCGAAAAATACAGGGACAAAACGCTGCGGTATCCGATCGGTGTCGCCGACCTTAAGACCGTTGCGGGAAAGAAACTCGACCTAAACGCCTTACGCAAGGTACCGCTCTTCATCTTTATTGGCGGCAAGGACGAGAACGATTCGGTTCCCTTTGGCGATTCGTATGACGACGAGGACCGCGATATCATCAACCCTCTCTTTGGCAAAATACCGGTCGACCGATGGCCGATCTCCGAAACGCTTTATAAACAAGCGGGACTCAATGCCGTATTTAGGATCTACCCGGACGTCGCGCACACCGTAACACCGCCGATGCGCGACGACATTAGGGCATTTCTGCTGAAACATAAATAGACAATATGCAAAACGAATCGGTCTGATCCAGACGCGGGGTATCGGCGACATTATCATTGCGTAGCGATGGCGACCATTTCACTGAGCGGTCGTGCGTCTAGGCTACATCAAAGAAAAAATGCCCCGGAAAACATTAGATGTCGTCCGGGGTATTGCTTTGCCTGTCGCCTCAATAATTAACGAGTAGCTTTTCTTTCTTCTGTGATCGTTGCAAAAGGGTTGTAGTCCGCGGTGCGAGCTCCGCTCCCCGAAGCGACGATGTTAAAATCAGAAAGTCCACCTGTCAGATTCACTACAACGGGATTAAAACTGAACCGCCTCGAATTAACCGTGATGGTATATGTCTGACCCGTCGGGAGATCGTCAAAACGATAATTGCCAAGGGGCCCCGTAAAGACTGTCCTAGCCGGCTGGATCTGATCGGTTATCGTAACCCTTGCGTTACGGATACCGCGGCCATCGGATGTAAGGACACGGCCGGAAACCGATACATTTGAAACAGGAGTTGTGGACCAGACCCCGCGGCCGTGAGTTCCGGCAGCGTAAATACCGTCGGACGCTCGATAGCGGATCATGTCAACCCTGACTGTCGGAAAAGTGGGGTCAGCCGTCCAAACGGTGGAGGTTCCATTTAGCAAACCGGTTTCCCAGACGCCCGCCTCGGTTCCGATGATCGCTTGGGTATCGCTACCCGGTCTGAATAACGCCCATCTAACGGGCATGTCTGGCAAATTACCGTCCACCGGCACCCATGTAGCACCACCATTGTTAGAGATCAGCACGTTATTTGTTCCGTAATTACTTACAGAAACGATCATGTTATTTTCTGTCGTCCCAAACGAGATGTTCGAAATGTACGTACTGGCGGCGAGCCCAACAGAGAGATCGGTCGCTGTAGCCGGCGAAGCGACGCTATTCGCATTATCGACGCGGTAGATCTTTCCGCCGCCGCTAGGTGGGGCAGTGCCAAAGTAAATACGATTCGCAGTAAACGGCGAAACGGCGATCGACGACACCTGGCCGGACATACCGGTAACTGCGATCACATTCGAAGTCGTTCCGGTTGGTGCGTTTGGCCAACGGCGGTATGACCCGGTGACATCGGCCGCATATACGATGTTAGCGGCACTGTCTACTTCGAACGGATTGATAAATCTCCCGGCAGTAGAGCTAAAATTCCGGCTTGACCAACTTGAACCGCCATTGGTACTAAATCGGTACTGACTAAAAATATAGGCCCCAAACTGGTTATTTGGCGTATCCTGGTCTATTCCGACAAACGCACCGTCGCCGCCGGTCACCTCAACCGACGCTCCAACCCCCGGTGAATTAAGTGCATGAGTGCCGTTATCCTGAGCCCCGGCTAGAAAATAGTTCGAGTTTGCGGCCGGATGCATGGCGACTGAATAGAACTGTTTCAGACGGAGCCCGGTATTCCGGTCTCTGATCACGATCCCGCCATTGTCCGAGTAAAAAATGCCGCCGTCCGAGGCGAGTATCAACTTGTTGCCGTTGTCATACCAGATCGCTTTATGTTGGTCGGCATGCACATATTGGCCGGCAAGCCCCACCCACTCAGACATCTTGGTCCAGGTCGCACCGCCAGTCAACGATTTGTGAGTATCCAGCCCGCCAACGATCACTTGGTTAGCGTCAGTCGGATTTATGCCGAGGGACAAAGAGTACCAAGCCTGGCCACTGGCCCAATTTGCCGTCGGCTGTGTTAACGTCGCGGCCCACGTAACGCCGCCATCCGTTGATTTCCAGATGGTCGGAACCTGATAGCTCGTATTGGCGGGACACGCATATAGTGTATCGCCTGATACGGCGAGTTCCGTACGTATCCCAAAGCTGGTGTAGGGCGTCGTTGGAGCCGTCCAACCTGCACCCGCGCTCGCAGTCGATGGCGTATCCGTAAATCTGTATGCATCGCCAGCGGCAATAAAACCAAATGACACGTGTAGCCGGCCGGTACTGCTGAGCTCCATATCGGCTACATCCGTCGCCGGGAGGCCGCTCGGTGTAATATTCGTCCAACTCGCCCCGCCGTCGGCTGAGCGTCGCAGACCCGAAAGGCGGGTTCCCAAATATACATTACCACCGCCATCAACGAGGATCCTTGAGCAATAGATAAATCCGGCAGAGCCCGGCAAATAAGACCATGTCGCTCCGCTGTCAACACTCTTAAAAACGCCTGTGCCGCGGGCGGAGTCAGCGTTACGATTTGCCTCCCCTGTTCCGAAATACATAATATTTTGGAAACCCGGACGCGGGTCTTGAGCAATATCCGTCACGGCCATGTTACTGAGAAAATCGTTGACCAAGATCCAGTTCGGATTTGTGGCAGTGATATCGGTGGTCTTCCAAATACCGCCATTCACGCCCCCGACGAGGACGGTTTTTCCGGTGGCATCATTGGCATCAACAAGTACGGCACGTATCCTGCCCGCCGTGATCGCACTATTGGCTCGCGTATTTCCATTTGACGGCCCGACCGTATCAGAATTTGGCCCACGTTCGATCCAATTCAATAACTGAGGCGCTGTCTCAGTTTCACTACCATCCGCCTGCCCATTCTGCGCGGCTTTTATCTGCCGTTCCGCGACCGCAGCTTTTGACTCGGCGGCCGCGTTAATGGCCGACAACAGCCGATCCGTCGGCACATAACCCAATTTTAGGTCGACCGTCTTGATAAATTCGAGGTCTTTGGCCAGATCGGGCCTATCATATCCTGCGTACTCTCCCTCTTCCTCACCGATAATTTCCGGTCCTTTTGGTCCAATTAGAAAAGCGCCGGCAAAAAGTGCAACGGCGAATAGCCCGATTGCAGATCCAAAAAGTAATTTTTTATTCATAATACCCCTTTGTCGACGATCCCCAAATGCTTGGAAGAACGGACCATCTTTAAATTAATGCCCTACGGACAATAGCAAGTTAATAGATCGGCATCCCGCTGGCGTTACATGTGACCTCAACAACTGTAAATTTTTTTCTGAGATCCGCGATCTCTTGTTTTTGGCGTAAAAGGATGTCGGCATATCCTGGCGGCGGGGTTCCCCAGCAGCCCTGCAACTGAAAAAACCGGATCTTTTTACCGCGCCTATCCACCAGTTTTCCCCTAGAACATCGAGCCTTTAGCTTACTCAGCGTCTGCTTAACAGTGATCGGTTTCGAAGGCCTTTCTGAATTTACAGGATTATCCCAACCGACGACCGTATCCTCCTTGATGTCAGGCGGCAGACACTTAGACGCCTGACCATTTGCGGAGGCCGCAAGGATCAACGGAAAGGCCAGAATGATCGCCAAATTGGGGAGCGCAGCGCGAACTATCATGTTAATGTCCTCGAAGATTAGTAAAGCGGGGGGTACTGACTTTCGACGTAACCTTATTATAACCTAGTGTTGGATGAAACGGAACTAAATAATCGTTGCCTTAATTGTCAGTTAGGGCTCCGATCCCAAGGATACCGTGACAAAGGGATCGGGAATAGATCTCAACGCAAAATACCCCGGATAACATCAAATGTCATCCGGGGTGAAGTATCTACATTCGTATAACGCCTAACGACGCTTAGTATTATCGATCAACTTTACCGGCTGGCTTGCAATCAATCTTTCACCACCTCGATTTGACACCGGTGTGATGTCAAAGCCGGTCAATTCGTCCGTTAATACAACTACTCTCGGCTCATAGCTAAACCGACGCGACCGAACCGAAATGACATACGTCGCTCCGGTTGCCAGATCGTCAAACCGATATGTTCCGAGTGCACCTGTCACAACGTTTCGAGCATTTCCGCTCTGGTCAGTGATAGTAATTAGGGAATTACGCAACCCGCGTCCGTCTGTTGTCAGCACACGGCCCGAGATCGATACGTTTGCGGCCGTCACAGGGGCTGAAGTCCATAGGCCGCGGCCATGGGTCGCAGCAGCAATAAGGCCATCGCTGGGACGGTTTTTGAGCATATCCGTCCGCACCGTTGGGAAAGTCGGATTTGGCGTCCATACCGTAGCCGCACCAGCGAGCAGCGTCGTTTCCCACACGCCCGTTTCAGTTGCGATGAAAGCCTTGGTATTATCACCCGGTTTGAATATCGCCCAGCGGACAGGCATATCAGGCAGAGCGCCGTCCGATGGCGTCCAGTTTGTACCGCCATCGGTCGAAACAAAAACATTGTTAATGCCGTAGTTCGATTGGGTCATGATCATGTTGTTGTCAGTTGGACCAAAACTGATACTCGACACCGTTCCGCCGGGTAGTCCGGTTGAGAGGTTAACCCCGGCCGTACCCGAAACAAAGGTATCCGCACTGTCCACTCTAACAACCCTGCCGCTGTTCGTCCCAAAAAATACCTTATTGGCTACAAAAGGCGACACGCCCACCGCAGTCACGCTGCCGACCATGTTGGAAACACCTACCACAGCACTTGTAGAGCCGGTTTGCGGGTTTGTCCATCGGCGATAGCTCGCGTTTGCATCGGCGCAATACATAATATTAGACGTGTTGTCATAGTCAAATGGATTGATGAACTGCCCCGACGAACCACTTAGGTTCACCGATGACCAACTAGCTCCGCTATTCGTACTTCTTCGATACTGGTTAAAGATATAAGCACCAAACTGGAACTGCGGTTCATTTTGATCGATCGCAGTATACGCACCGTCACCGCCGGTCACCTCGACCGAGGCGCCGAGCCCTGCCACGTTGATCGCGTGGCTGCCGTTATCCTGCGTACCAAATAAAAAGTAGTTGGTCGATGTCGGGTGAATTGCGACAGAGTAAAGCTGCTTGATCCGGAGGCCGTTGTTACGGTCACGGATCGTAGTGCCGTTATCTGTCGAATAAAAAATGCCGCCATCACTGCCAAACAATAGTGTGTTCACGCCTTGCCGGTCATACCAAACAACTTTGTGCTGGTCCGCGTGAACGTACTGTCCACCGAGTCCAAACCAAGCAGAGATCTTTGGCCAGGTAGCGCCGCCGTCGATGGTCCGAAAAGTATCCAGACCGCCGATGACCACCTGGTTGGGATCAGTAGGATGGATCCCGGCCGACAGAGAATACCAGCCCTGCTGACTTGCCCATCCTGCCGTCGGCTGGCCGGTTGTTGGCAGCCAGTTGGCGCCGCCATCGATCGATTTATAAATTGTCGGAACTTGCTGTGTAGCGGCATCAACGGGCAGAGCGTAGAGTGTATTACCGCTCACCGCGATCTCGGTGCGATTGGCAGCCGAAGGAAACACTGTCGTCGGAGACGTCCATGTCGCGGAGGTAACAGTTCCGGGCGTATCGGTAAAACGATACCCGCGTGTCGAAAAGATGCCGGTAACAACGTGTAAGCGACCTGTGCTGCTGATCTCAATGTCACAGATGTCAGCCGGCAGCCCAGTTGGCGTGATGCTCGTCCATGTCGTTCCACCATCGATCGATCTTCGCAAGCCGGCCCCTTGTGTTCCCAGATAAACGTTACCTAGCCCGTCAACCAGTATTCGAGTGCCGTTTGTAAAGGTAGATGTGGTGGGCAAAAAGGCCCAGGTAGCTCCACCGTCTATGCTCTTAAAAACACCAACGCCGCGAACCGCATCACCGTTAAAAAATGATTCGCCGGAGGCAAAATACATGATATTCGGGGATGTCGGGTGCTGGGCGATCTCAGAGACCGCAAGGTTGGTGAGGAAATCATTGACCACCGTCCATGTCGGCGAGGCAACTGTGATATCGGTAGTTTTCCAGAGGCCGCCTGCCACGCCGCCGACAAATACGGTTTTACCTGTTGGGTCATTGGCGTCGACTAAGATGCTCCTGATCCTGCCGGATGCTAGTCCGCTATTTGCCCTTGAGTTGCCATTTGACGGCCCAACCGTATCACTTGTAGGACCACGCTCGATCCATGACAAGAGCGCCGGAGCTTCGGCTCCATCTTTGGGGCGCTTATTGCTTGCAATTTGACGGACAACCTCGGCCTTTGCCTCCACGGTCCGGTCTATTGCTTCCAATAAGCGCTCTTTCGGAACCTGTCCCGTTGCCGGGTCTTTAGTGCGATCAAAATCGTACTTTGCTGCCAGATCCGGGCTGTCATACATTTCCTGATAAGTGGTTGTGCCGAGCAAGTCGAGCCTTCCCGCCCAAAATACTGCCACCAACATTGCAGATAGGACAAATGTTCCTATCAATAGCTTCTTTTTCATTTCTTTCTCGCTCCTTCCGTACTAAACGGGGTCTAGATCTTGGCAAAACACGAATATCCTGAAGTGCACTGCGCCATATTGCGCGGAACTAATACCGTGGAATACCGGATGGGTTACATGTCATTTCTATTACCAAATACTTTTTCTTTAGAGCATCGATCTCTACTCGCTGATTTTCCATGATCGCTAGATAGTTAGGCGGCGGCTGCCCCCAACAACCCTGCAGTTGGAAAAATCGTATCTCCTTACCGCGGCCGTCGACCAATTTATCGCATACGCATCGGGCCTTTAGTTTTGCTAGGGCTTGGCGGACAGTAATCGGTTTCGCGGCCCTTTCCGAATTCACAGGGTTATCCCAACCAATAACTGTATCCTCTTTGATATCGGCGGGCAGGCATTTGTTATATTTTTGCGCAGAAGACATACCGACGAACGCGAGTACCGCGATCACCAATACCATACATTTCACTGGCAAGTATGAAACCCTCATACGTACACTACAAACAAATTTAGAACTTGATTATTGCTTTTTTGGCTACAGCCACATATTATACGCGCATTTTTACCAAATACGGAAGTATCGCCTGAAAGTATTAGGGAATAGAAATGCAACGATCTTCGCGATCGGATCGACGGGCAGCATCAAGCACTTTTTGCACCTTTACACCGTCAGCAAAGGTCGCGGCGTGCTCGATCTCGGTTCTTCCGTTTCGGATAGCATCGACCATCACGGGTGCGAACGACATAAATCCACGCGCAAAACCTGTGTCCGGCATACCCGGCAACAGCGTTCCGAGATCGGTCTCGATCGCAGTCCAATCGCTTTCACCGCGTTTGGCGATAAATAATTCGCCAAGATGTTCGACCCGCAGGCTGCCCTGCTCGCCGAAAAATTCCATCGTGTTTTGGTACTTTGGACCCTGAGTCATCGAAACGGCAATAAGGCCGGTGGCGTCCTGCGTCAGTTCGCCGTCCGTAAACCGCAGCAGCATATTTGCTTGGTCATCGCTGGTTACGTCCCGCATCTCACCGGACGCATCCCGACGCTCCTTGATCTGTGATTGCAGTTGGCACAACACGCTTGAGAGGTCCGTCCCGAGGAACCAGTTGAGCGAATCGATGATATGCGAATTTATCGCACCCAGCGCTCCGCCGCCGACCGACGCGTCCGACCACCAGTTCCAAGGGACATTCGGGTCGCCCCGATGAGGTGCCTGAAAGTTCGACCTAACGTGGTGGATGGTTCCGATCGCCCCGTCACGAAGCATTTTGTACGCAAGCTGTCGGCCGGGTTGAAACCGCAATTCGTGATCGATAAGAGCAAGTACCGCCTTATCTGCCGCCGCTGTGGTCATTTCCTCAGCCTCGGCGACGTTCATCGCCATCGGCTTTTCGCAGAGGATGTGTTTGTCGTGTTCGACAGCAAACAAAACCATCTCGCGATGCAAATTTGGCGGCGTTGTGATGCAAACGAGGTCGACATCCGGGTGAGCTATCGTCTCACGCCAATCGGCGGTGAAATGTCCGGCTCCGCACTCGGCGGCTGTCGCTCGCGCGTTGTCGACACCGCCGCTGGCGACCGACGCGATATTTGCACCCTCGCATTGGAGAAACGCCGGTATCTGCACCCTGCGGGCAAATCCCGTCCCGATCATGCCTATACCGACCTTTTCTTTCATACATTTTCAGAATAACAAAAAAAGCGTCAGGAACTTCCCCGACGCATTTGTTAACGTTTTGCTCTGGTTCAAATTAGTCGATGCCTAGTTCGAGACCGGGCGACGCGGACGATGTCTTTCCATTGTTGCGGCGTAAAAATGTATTGAAATTTTCTTTACTCTCGCTCGCGACCTCGACAATATGCGCACCAACACGAAATCGCTCGGCCGTCGAATGCTCGCCGACCATCTCGTATCGTTTGCCGAGCACACGCAAATTTATCTTGCCCGCCGGCAGTTCGATCTCGACGTTGAGCATCCTCTCATGGCCGACGAGATATTTTTCTTTGACGCGGATCGACGGGACGAGAAATGCGATGCCGGTGCGGCTGATATCGACTGTATTACCGAGAACGCAATCAGCACGTGCGGCTTCGAGCGCTCGTTCGGTCTTGGTATCAGGATCAAACCAGATCTTAATTGGTGCTTTTTGATGCCTGCGCAACGAGACCATCCTCTCGGACATAGAGCGATTAAATTTGGAGATCAGCTCACGTATCATTTTGTGATGGTGCCTGATAAAAAGCAGCAGGGGTTTTAAGTTATATACCTATATTTAAAAAATATCAACAGGTTTTCCACAGCTTTTTACATTTTTGTTACTTGGCCAACGGTTTACCGCCAGTGTCCTTGCTCGTAACGCGCGAAATGCCCTTGCCGTCAAGCCTTAACAGAAATGACAGTTTGCCGCTTTTGCCATACTCGGCCGGCGTAGCGGTCGCGTAATAGGATCGTTTATCACCGGCAAGATTGATCACGTAGTTATACCCGGTCGACGCGCTCGTCGCGATGTCGGGCGGCAGCAACCCCGCCGCGATCAGGGTCTGCATATCGGTGACAACGCCACCATTTTGCAGGCTGTGGGCGAGCTCGGCTTTTGAGATACGTTCGAGCATCTTCCTGGCTTCTTCTTCGTGGGTGTCGATCCGCAGATTGTAAAAGTAATTTTTACCCTGCTCTCTGATCTTTTTGGCGGCTTCCTGATCGGCGGTCATTATCACCCAGATGCCACTTACCTTGTTGAGTTTGATGGTCTGAATTTCGTTCTTATCACCGTCGTCATTTGGCAGATTAGCCGTGACGGTCGCCTGATCGCCGGTGACGATCTCGCCGTTGATCTCGATCTCAGCCGGTATATCTCCGGCGATCGCCTCAAAATCAAGCGAAAAATCTTTGAGTTCCGTCTCGGTCAAACCTTCGATCGCGGGCCGCAAATTTGTGAGAAAAAACGCCTCGCGAAACTTTTTATCCCGCAGCAGCTTGTAAAACGCACGGACTGTATCCGCCGGCCCGCCAGCCTCGATCGGGATAGTCGCACCTTTTGGCTCGGTGACCGCGTTCGCCGGAGCTTGTGTATTGGCGACAGGTTTTGCAAGGGCAGCATTTTTTGGCTCGGCAACCGAACAGCCGCTCGACAAAACTATCAGCGATATTGAAAGGATGTAACGTTTCATTTGGACGAAAGTAAAAAGAAAGAGGTTAAATGACAAAAAAGCGACACGCTAAATTTCATTATAACGTGCCGCGTAAAAAAATGTAAAACAATATTTTTGGTGTGCCCGGCCTACTTTGGACGGTCAAATTTTATCGTTGCTTTTGACGTGGCACCGGGCTCGATCTTAAATGTCTGAGCCTGTTTTACGGCCGTCGTCAACCATTTTGCAAGGTCGTCCTGGCTCTTTGTCCGTTCCGGGATAAACACGACCGCGTACTCAAAGGGCGGCAGTTTGACCTCAAATTCGCCATCGGCATTTGTCCTCGCCGTGCGGTAATACGTCGCGGTCGCAAATTTAACAGGATCCGTCGGAACAAATGTGAGCGTTAATCCCGAGACCTGCTGCCTGCCGGTATCCAAAACCGTTCCTTTTAAAACGCCCACGTCACTCGCAAGCACGATCCTGATATTTGCAAAAACCTCGCGATCCTTAAAATCAAACGGCCCTTTTAACAGGTCGATCTGATTGGACGCCGCGCTTTTGACGTAGTAATCGTAGCTTTGACCGCTCGGTGTGATCGAAACGCTGTTCTTTCCGGGTGCAATGCCCTCAAGCCGAAAATCTTGCGGCTTAGCCGCTTTTCCGGGACCCTCATTAAACTCATAAAACCAAATACTCGCGGTCGCCTTGATGTCGTCCTTGTCGCTCGTTGCGACGATCGACATTCCGCCGCCGTACGCTTTTGGTTTTTCGATCGTGACCGTTCCGGCAAGCGTCGCACCAAATGAAAGCTCGATTACCTGTTCGGTCAGGTCTTTTTCTTCTATAGTAAATTCTTTGATGGCCTTGGAAAAATTAGGCTCAGGTGGCTTTTCCGGGCCGCGATCCCTGCCGTATGCGTTAGCAGCAGTGTTCATCGCATTGGCAGCCGCATTTAAAGCGTTCGCTGCGTTTGCCGAATATAATTCCGAAGGGTCAATCGGCTCTTGCCCGTACGCTTGGTCTTTTGCGTCGAAATCTGAGCCTGTCGGCTCAGCCGTGATCTTATAGGTGCCTTTCGGCAATTCGTTAAACCGCCACATTCCTTTGCCGTCCGTGTAGGCAACCTGCGGTATTTTGGGAAAGATCCCGCGCTCTTCGGTTGTTTCATCGTCCGCACGTTTGATCGTCAGCTTGGCGTTGCGGATTGGCAACTTGTCTTTGGCGGCCACCAGTTTCCCTTCGATCGAGTGCAGCTCGCGGTCAGGGATAATGACGTTGATCTCGCTGAGATCCTGACCGAGCTGTACGTTAATTTTCTGAGCCTTTTCCTGATCAAAAGCGTTGTCATAAAAGACATTGAGCATCGACGACCCGCCAAAGAGCATCGTCTCAAATCCCCCGCCATACGGGCCGTTTCTAGTATCAGGCTTGCCGTGACTCGCGCTTTCAGAAACCTTGACGATATATTCCCCCTCGGGCAGGCCGGACATACGATAGATGCCGCGATCATCGGTTTGAAACAGTCCGCCGCCGGAATACATACCTACGAGAGCAGACAGATTTGGCAGAACTGGCAAATACTCGCCCTCAACCTTTCTGAGTATTTCGACCTTAACCCCGATCGCCGGGTCGCCGTTTGCATAGGTGATGCGTCCGCCGATCGCACCGCCGCGACGGGCACCGATCTGGACGTTAATATCAGTGATGCCGTTGACATCTAGCACCTGAAAACCGGATGTGGGTTCTTCAACAAATTCCCTCCCGGCTTTGCGAAAATCCGCATACGCCATCGGCGAAACGACGCCGGGCGCGTTGATAAATGCGTAGTAACGCCCCGTCGGAACATTTTTGATCTCAAGATTGCCTTCGTTATCCGTGATGCCGGACAGGTCACGCCCGCTGCCTTCGACGGGCATAAGCATCACGTTCGTTCGCCTGACGGAGCGGCCTGTGTCCTCGTAAAACACGCGAGCCCGCAGCGTGGTCTTTGCCGCCTGAGGCCGGACGATCTTTGACGGCGGAGCTATTGCTCCGTCCTCGTCCTGAGAAAATACAACAGGCGAAAAGAGAATGAGCAGTAATAAAGATATGAGAGTTTTCATAACTCAAAGTGTATAAGAAAAGACCGCCTTTGCCAGACCTTGCCCGACTAAGACGGCCCTTTCTATCTCAGACCAATTAGCTAGTCTTCTTTCCGGCTAGCCACCATTCGCGGCCGACCATATATAGAACGCCTGCAATTACCAAAAACGGCAGAAATCCTAAGATGTCGGATGAGAAGAACGGATTTCCGCCCTTAGACCAGTGTTCCGCCGATTCCTGAATGCCCTTGAGCGTCGGTTGAACCGCAAACAAGGCGATCAGAATACCCGCGATCGCACCACCGGCGATATAGCCGGACGCCATCAGCACGCCGTTCGATTTATCAGTCTCAGCCGCGATCTCATCATCAGTGAGGTTCTGTGCGGCCAATTTACGTTTGAGGTAGATGTCCACCAAATAACGCACGATACCGCCGATAAAGATCGGGGTCGAGGTCGATAGCGGCAGATATATGCCCACGGCAAATGCCAGCGAAGGCACACCCGCTAGCTCAAGCACGACAGCGATCATCGCACCGAGGATCACGAGCCCCCACGGCAGATCCTGTCCCAAAACGCCTTTGATGATGTACGACATCAGCGTTGCTTTTGGAGCGTCGTAACGGGTCAGGTCGTTGCCCTCGTCGTCTTTTTTGAGGACGCCGTTGATACCGGGATCGACAAAATATGCGGGCTTGCCCGTTTGATCGATCAGATATTTGCCGACCTGGCCTTGCGCCGGGTCAGTGTTCTGCCAGACGCGATAGGCGTTGGTGTCGGTATCTTTATATTTGCCGTTCGAGATCTTTTCAGACTGAAACTGTCCGCCCTGTTTGAAGAGACTTTCTTCGGTGATCATCTTAGCAGCGACCGGATTTGCCGCGTCGATCTTTTGAAAATAGGTCTCGTTTTTGTTAAGCATGATCAACAGCGAACCGAGCACGAGCGCCGACGCGGTCGCACCGACCAAGATAGCTATCTGTTGTTTGCGCGGCGTGCCGCCAACCCAAAAACCGGTCTTGAGATCCTGCGAAGTAGTGCCGCCATTCGAAGCCGCGATACACACAATACCGCCGATCGACAGCGCCGTCACAAAGTACGGATCAGCCGCCGTCCACCCAAGCCCCAAAAACACGAGACAAGTAATTAGCAGCGTTGCGACCGTCATGCCCGAGATCGGGTTTGACGACGAACCGACTTCGCCGGTCAGACGCGACGAAACGGTCACGAACAAAAATCCGAGAATGACGATCAGTATTGCTCCGCTGATCGAGACTAGAGGAGATGTAAAAACGCTGAGGCCGAGTTGTGGAAACAGCATGATCGCGAGCATCAGCACGACCACGCCGGCGACGACCCATTTCATCGAGATGTCCTGGTCGGTACGCGGTAAATTTGCATTCGATTCGGCCGAGCCGCCTCGCAGATCAGCGAGTCCGCCCTTAAGTCCGTTCCAGATCGTGGGCAAGCTGCGGCAGAGCGAAATTATACCCGCCATCGCGACCGCTCCGGCGCCGATATATAGGACATACGACCCGCGAACTTGATTTGGCGACATCTCGGCGATGGTCTTGCTGATCTCAGGTGCGACCGGCGAAGTTACAGCGTCGCCAAAAAATTTGATCATCGGGATGATGACGAGGTACGACAGCACGCCGCCGCCCATCATCAGGCCGGCGATCTTTGGGCCGATGATATAGCCGACGCCGAGCAACGTCGGGTCGTTATCAGAACCGACTGAGCCGCCCTTAAAGGTTTTGTCCGAAAAATTGTAGCCCGGCGATTCTTTCCAAAAGAAGAAAACCTTCATCAGAGCATTGAACGCAAAGCCCATGATAAAGCCGACCGTGATGATCTTGCCGCCCTGCAAAGCCGCGTTGTCGTCACCCGCAATATCGCTCTGCGAAGCGTCACGCGATTCTTTCGAAGCACCCGCGATCAGCACCTGCGCACACGCCGTGCCCTCAGGATATTTCAAGATGCCATGCTGGTCTTTGATCAGAGCACGACGCAGCGGGATCATCATCAAAATACCGAGCAATCCGCCGAGAATAGCCACGAGCATCACGCGCGACAGCTCCAAGTCAAACCCAAGGATCATGATCGCCGGCATCGTGACGCCGACACCAAACGCGATCGATTCGCCCGCCGACCCTGCGGTCTGCATGACGTTCGCCTCAAGGATCGTCGCGTCGCGCATGCCTATCTTGGACAGCAATCGAAACAGCGTGATCGCAATAACCGCCACCGGTATCGAAGCCGAAACGGTCAGTCCCGTCTTGAGCACGAGATAGAGCGACGACGCGCCGAAAATGATGCCGAGCAGAGTGCCGACGATCAGCGGAAATGGCGTCAGTTCGCGCAAAGTGGTTTTGTCCGGAATATACGACTTAAAGTTCTCTAAAAACGGATTTTTCATCTCAGGCATGTCTCCTTGAGCGTAGATTTGAT
>JBGTII010000013.1:0-14295 GCA_041745735.1 Pyrinomonadaceae bacterium
CAGCAATTTATCGACAAGCCACTGCATCTTTTCGGGCGTCAGTTTCATGTTGATCTTTACGGCGGCTTTACAAGCCAGACTCGCGGCGATATCGTCGCGCAACGTTGATTTAGGCGAACCCTTTTTCTCGTTCTCGATAGTGTCAAGAATTTCGGCAAAAAGATTTCGCGCCTCAGACGCAGGCAGATCGGTTGGAATGCTCTTGATCGCAATGGTCCGGCCCGAAAGCTTCATAACCCCAAAACCTAGTGTTTCGAGATCGTTCTCGATCAGCTGAAACGCCTCAGACTGTGCCGGGCTTAGATCTATAGTCTCGGGCAGCAGCAAATTTTGAGATTCAATAGGCCGGTCGGTTTCGCTTTTGCGATATTTATCAAAAAGAATACGCTCGTGCGCGACATGCTGATCGATCAGCAAAAGCCCCTCGTCGTCGACGGCAATTATAAAACTCTCGTGGAGTTGTCCCAACGGCTGTATCTTAGCTGATGAGATCTGCTCAACCTCTATCGATTTGGTCAATTCGTCCGCGGAGTTAACCGGCGGCAACTCAGCGTACCCCGCGATGCCGGTCGTTGACGGTTCAGAAGCAAGCGTTTCGAAACTGAAAGAAACGTCTTGCGGAATATTCTCTTGCAGCGCTGATGCTTTCCTATCAAATGATAATGGCGGTGCAGTCTCGCTCAAGGCAGTTGCTGAAAATGCCCTTTCCGCAGAATGCAGCGGTTCCGATGCCATGACCGGAGCCTCGAACGCAATATTCGCTTGTTCCGGTTGCCGCTCTTCAACTGTTATTGGCTCGGTTGGACGGACCTCAGGCTCGAACCTGTCATACTGCCGCCTTGCGTCCCCGGTAATCCCGGCTTTTGCCAGAGCGTTGCGGATCGCTTCGGCTATTACGTCCTTGACCGCCTCACCGCGTCGAAAGCGGATCTCGGTCTTTGCCGGATGGACATTGACATCGATCTCTTCAAGCGGCAGTTCGAGAAACAGAAAAGCTACGGGATAGACACCGTGCGGCAAAACGGAACGATAACCTTCGAGCAGTCCCCCGGCAATGGTTTTGTCGCGAACAAAGCGATTATTTACAAAGAAATACTGACCGTCCCGTGTAGTCCGACGCTCACGCGGAGCCGAAACGAAACCGGTCACCCGGGCCACATATTCACGTCCGCCCTCGACCGGCAAAAGGCTCTCAAGTAAACCACCGCCAAATATCTGAAACGCACGTTCGCGAAGATTATTGGCCGGGGAAACCCTTAGCACCTCGCGTCCGTTATTGGTCATCGTGAAAGCGATCTCTGGATGGGCCAGAGCATAGTGGGTTGCGATGCTCGTCAGATGATAATTTTCGGTCGCCTCGGAACGCATGAATTTACGCCTAGCGGGGGTGTTAAAAAACAGGTCACTAACGGTGATCGTCGTGCCCGTGTCTCGGGCCGCATCTTTGACGTCGACCAACTTGCCGCCCTCAACATTGACACGAGTTGCGATCTCATCCTCCGCAGTTTTTGTAATTAGCTCGACCTTCGCGACAGACGCGATCGACGCCAGAGCCTCACCGCGAAACCCGAGCGTAGCAATCGCACCGAGGTCTTCGAGCGTGCGGATCTTTGATGTAGCATGTCGCTCAAATGCGAGTATTGCATCGTCGCGGGTCATACCCTCGCCGTCATCGCTGATTCGCATCAAACGACGCCCACCAAGCTCGATGTCGATCTGGATACGCGTACCGCCCGCGTCGATGGCATTTTCGACAAGCTCTTTAATAACGGACGCAGGCCTTTCGACGACCTCGCCGGCCGCTATCTGATTTGCCAAATTGTCTGGTAAAACCTTGATCTTGTTCATCTTATAGATCCACTATCCTATGATCTTTATCCTCAAGATCGATCGCTTCATACAACCATCCGATTAAATTCGGTCCATACTTATTAAGAAATGTGAATACATTCAAGCTACGTTCCTGCAATCCGCCATTCGGCAGAAGCGACGAAAAAAGGCTTGAAAGCTGTCGGCTTGTGACCTCGTCATTCTGAAACTTGGCAAGCAATGTTTTCGTTCGTGTCGCCCCAATATGATAGATCATTTTGCGGCGGCGTTTGGCAAAATTTGCGGCGACGGTTGGGTCGATGTCGTTAACCTGCGATGCGATACGATCAAGTTCAGCGTTAATTTTCGCTTCCGCGTCACCGAATAATTGTATGGTTTCTGACGAAGCGTCTCGCTCTACAAGATCCAAAGATATCTGCTCAATCCCTACAAACAGATCGTTTAACCCAAGATCAAATTTATCTAGCGCCCGCCGATGTTTATGCTCAATTATGGTAAAACTCTGACGATGCATTATCGGGGTCACCGGCCTTTCTAAAATACGATAAGCCTCGCTGTTTTGGGCAAAATAGGCTATCTCCGCCGCCCCGCCAAAATAACAAACGGTCGGCAGCAGATAATCCTGCACCGCAGGACGAAGCATCACACCGGGACTCAAACGTTGTGGTTCGTTAGCAGCAAGTCTGAGCAGATCTTCCCGGGTCAATTCGAGCCTTGTTTCTTTGGTTCGATAGACGCCCTCGCCGGTTTTCCTCAACGAACGTCTTTTGCCCTCGTCGTCATGCCAAAATAACGGGTAATAATCTTCCTCGACGAGCACCTGCGAGTGATAGCCCTCAGCATCGAGCACGCGGCTGCGTTCACGTATCGCCAAGACCATCTCGTCCGCTCTGTCTATAGCACTGACATACATCGGAGAGGCGAGGCGTTTGATCCCAGGATGCATCGGATCGATGAATATCAGCCCAAGATCAGTAAATACAGAGGCCAAAGAACTTATAAATGCATCGCCAAAACCCGCACCCTCTTTCCAAGCGTCACCCAAGTGACCTTTTAGATCTGGCGAAAATGCAGTGTCGCTCATTCCTAAGAACATCTCGTCGATTAAACCGGTAATTGAGGCATCGAGTTTTACGTCACCTACAGGTAGGCCCCAGAACTTTTCGGTAGCGATGTAGGCTGACTCGACCAGCCCGCCATCAGTTGATAACGAGATCGTCTTGGAAACTTCGTCAAGATCATGATCCTCGGTCGCCACCCAAAATACCGGCACGGCGTTAGTTCCCTGATGCCGCAATTCGTCTGCTAGTTTGATCGCCGACAATGCTTTGTATATTGTGTAGAGCGGTCCCGTAAAAAGCCCCGCCTGTTGGCCTGTTAGAACCGCCACGGTCGAATCTTGACGAAATAGTTTGATATTTGCCAACGTCTTTTCGCCCGCCCCGGCTTTTATATTTATTTCGGCAAGTGCATCGCACAGAGCAGCTCTGTCGGTCTTGTAGTGCTCCAAAACCTCAGGGGCGAATTTAGCGATATCAAACGGCGAGTCGACGGCATTCGGATAGAACCGTCTAAGTGAGAACGGGTCACGCTGAAATTCAAGAAACAGCCGCGACTGTGCGGGAACCTTCGCAAATGGCAGTTCCGATATTCGGAATTGAGTTTTTCCGTGTAAGGGCTCGCGGGCTGATTCCTGCTTCAAGATGTTGGCTCCTCGTATCTAAAATTATAGATTTCAGTGATACAAGTTCCAAACCGAGAATCAAAAAGAGGCGGCCATTGTAAGCCGCCTCTGAAATAAGTTGCAGTGACCGAAAATTTACTCTGCCGCTCTCTGTATCCGATATACGCCTGACGAATGCGTCGCCGCGTAGATGCGGTTATGATCCTGAGGATCAAAAGCGATCGACCACAGGCGACGGCTCGGGAGTTTCATATCCTTCCCGTCCACCCGTTTCCATCTATTGCCCGCATCGGTCGAGATGAACATACCGCCATCCGTGTCCAACGCGCTTGAAACAATGATCTCGTCCGGCTTACTGGGGTTGATCAATATGCTGGTAAAATTACCAAGCGGAAGGCCGCCTCCGCGCCGCGTCCACGTTTTACCACCATCACGGGACACATGGAATGTCTGTATCGTGCCGACATAAACGTAGCCCGGACGGCTTGGATCAGATGTGATAGAGCTGACAGGAACATTTTCAGCCGCTCCCGTTGTTTTTGTCCAAGTTTTGCCATTATCATGCGAAACGATCACACCCGATGTTGCGGTACCGGCCCAGATGGTTTCGGGCCGTGTTGGCGAAACATGTACAGCAAAAACACTTTCGCTGATACCGAATCCAAGAGAGATCTTTTCCCAGCCTTTAGTGACATCATAAGTTCGATACAGCCCTTTCTCCGTACCAACGAACAAACCTTTGCCATCGGCGAGATTCTCGATAACCCTCACCTTTTCCGTGATCACAGGAATTAATTTTGGAGCGGCCGCAACGCTGGTTGTGGGAACAGCTGCCACCGTCTTCTTGGCCGGCTTTTTCGCGACCGGTTTTTTGACCGGTTTCGCAGGAGCCTTGGCAGCTATCAACTGCGTCCACGACGCCCCTCGATCGGCTGATCGATAAATGCCGACATTCGTACCAAGGTACATCACGCTCGGGTTTGTAGCGTCCTGACGTAGAACGAAAGGACGGACGCGGGCGACATCAAATCCGCGGGACTGCTGCCATGTACGTCCGCCATCCGCACTGACAAAAAAGAACCCGCCGCCAGTCGCGGTATTATGCGTTGCGGCATAAAAGCGATTGGGCTGACTGTCATCGGGCGTAACAAAATATGTAAACCGGCTCGAGAAATTGGCATTTGTCTGAGCAAAGCTGCGTCCGCCATCATTCGAAACCATCACACCGTAATTATTCGTCCCGATAAACACACGGCTTGGTGCGTCCGGGTGAACAGCGATCGAGTTGATCTCAAGATCACGCTGAGTGGTGAGCGACCAAGTCTTGCCGCCGGTGCTGCTCATCCAAAAACCTTCGGTCGTTGCCGCATAGATTGTTCCCGGTACGGACGGATGTTGCAGGATATCGCGGGTTCGTCGCGATTGTGACGGTATGCCCTGGATCTTACTCCATTTTTCCCCCGCATTTTGTGATTCGTAAATGCCGCTGCAAGCAGAAGCCACGATGTACTCAGGGTTTTTAGGATTGATGGTTATGGCAAAAACGTCCGAGTCGTCGATCATTCCGTTTTTTATAAGACGCCAGTTCTTGCCCGAATCCGTCGTTTTATACGCACGCCACCACGTACCTGCGTACATCGTATCGGCAGTGCGCGGATCAACCGCTAAAGAATCGATATTTACCGGCATTGTCCCGGATGAGATCTTTTCCCAATCTCCTCCCGAATTCTTAGATCTCCAAACGCCGTTAATGGTTCCCGCGAGCAAAATATTCGGGTCAACTGTCGACTGTGTCAGAGCGTGGATCGATTCGTTGCGCAACTCCTTGGACTCTTTCCAGGTCGCTCCACCGTCCGACGTGCGGAAAAATCCACCCGGCCCCTTATGCCTGTGGCCTGAAGCGTAGATCTTCTGTGAGTCACGCGAATCGACGAACATGTTATCGAGCACAAGCTCGGGCTGGTTAAGATTTACCAAAAGCTGCCATGTTTTGCCGCCGTCGGTGGAGGTATGGATCTGGCCGTCGAGCGTGCTGGCGTACAAACGATCTTTATCCTTAGGGTCGATCGCAACAACACGGACGTCGCCGCCGCTCGGCCCTACGACCTGCCAGTTATCAAACTTTGGGGCCTCTGTTTCCGGGCCGTCTGTGACAACAGCCGCTGCGGCTACGCTAGCGTTAACAAGAGCAAGCAGCGTCAGGACGGTGAATGCGGCGCGGTTTCTAAGAGTCTTGAACATAACTGGTAAATCCTCTGAATAAAAAATAGCGGAACTTGGAATGGTAGAGATCTTTCTCTAAAAGATCTGATGCGTTGTAACGCCCGCAGGTTCGCAGGTATCGCACCTATCGCCGCAATTGCAGCTACTGCTTTCAAACATCACCTATTTTACAGCAACCGCAGGCCAAATCAAACAAAAAAAGCAGTTGAGGCTTGGTGATGACCGCCTCAACTGCTTTATTAGATGTCTGCATCTCTAAAGAGATGCAAAGCTATTTACCAATTGCTAGCCTCTGCTCCAGCAGGAACGAGGTAGAACTTGGTGCTGACTCCTGCGTCTCCAGGACTGTCGACGAATGTTACACGACCTACGTCATATTTACGGAAGTTGATCGCCTTCATGATCTGAGCTCTACGCTTCCTGATCTCAGCGGCCGTTCCGTAGTTGATGATATAGCCTTGTGCGTTCGGGTTGTTGTTGAGCGTGATATAGAACGCATCAACACGTGCCTTAACGTCATCGTCCACTGCCTTGTCGAATGTGTCGACCAGTGTCTTTTCAGGATTAGCAGAAACGCTACCGCTACCGCTAGCATCCGTCGGACAGTTACAGTCTGAAGCAAGTCCCGCGATCGTAACAGTAGCCGTTACGTTCTGACCTGACAGTCCGGTCGTATCAACCGAGATGCTCGATGTACCCTGTCCACTTGAGATGGTACCTGCCGAGACGGTCCAGTTATAAGTGACGTTTGCTCCACCTGTAAGGTTAGCGGTGAAATTCATCGCGGTACCCGGTCCAACAACACCACCATCGCTGACCGACAAAGTCGGACATTCGCAAGCAACGAAACAGTCAGTACATTCTTCAACCTTAACAGTGCGTGTATCGGTCTTGCCGCAAACTCCGCAGCCGTCATCGACACCCGTCGTGATCGTGTATGTTCCCGGCTGAGCAGTGCTCAGATCCCATTGAACGTTAGCACCCGTTCCTACAATACGTCCGCCAGAGACGGTGTAGTTGTAGACAAGCGGGTCATTTTCAGGATCGCTGGCCGAGGTCTGAACGCTAACGGTCTTGCTGTCGTTGCAAGCACCCGAGCGTGATCTCGAACCCGGACGGCATGGCAATGTGATAACCGAGTCACTGATCGTGACAGAGTTAACATTGGCAACGCCGTTAGGAACATCACCGTCACGCTTGTCGCGACGACCGATGAAGAACTGAGCAATGTAACCATGCGGGTCCGTTGATGGGGTAAACCCACTAGGCACACCCGTCGAAGTGGTGGTGATCGACAGGGGAGCACAACCGGTAACTGTAGACGTACAAGGGATCAATACCGTGGTTGAGTTGGTTGCACCACTGAACGAATCAGCATCCTGCTGGTTAAAGTTGTACCGATAGCCAAGGCTGACACCAAACCAGCGACGCGGGAAGATCCTTACGCCTGCGATTCCATCGATCGGATCCTGCTCAAGCGCGTTAGGTGTTCTGGTGCGAACATATTTCTTTGAAGTGAATTCGAGCATCGGCTGGAAATACTTGTTAACCGGGAAATCAAGTCCGACTGACCATGTGAACTCATCCCCACGATCAAGAAGCGTAAAGCCTTGAAATTTCGGATTGGACACGAATAGGTATCCGACATTACCGGACATATTGACCCAACTCGCAAGACGAGCATCAACAAAAAAAGTCGCTCCGATATCACCGCGACGAGCGCCGGGGCCACTTCCACGTTGAAGCATATTGAATCCGCCGCCATTTGTGGCCGTATCAGGGTACCAGCGGTAAAAAGCCTGGACGCCCCAACCGACAGCTTTCATAGGATCGTTAAATCGCCATTTAAATCCGAAATCCATCGAATTGAACGACGACTCACCCCATCCACGGCTGATAAATGGAGCATCAGGAAGATAGCTCGGTGCGGTTGAGAATGTAGCGGGTCGTTGGCTAGTACCCACAATAGTGGTCGAAAGCACAACACCCGGCAATATGCTGCCGAATACGGACCCTACGCCAGGGAACAATGAAGCACCCGCGGTGCCAGCCCTTGGTGGCCCAAGTGTTGCATTAGTGCCGGCTGCAAAGCCAAATGTCGGCCCTGAAAAGGCTAACTGATAATTACCGGCGGATGCGCCGGTAAAAGGAAAAGCAGCCGATGGCATGCCGGTCGGACGATAAACAGCCTGTCCGGCAAATGCTCCGGTCGTTCCAGGCGCGAGAACGATAGCTCCCCACTGGGCACCACCTGTATTAGGCAAGTAAAAACTTGAAAGGTGCCGCGGCGAATTGATTTTGATCCCGCGATAAACTTCGGTGTTGAAGAACAATTCGAGGTTGTTCGTTAAACCGATCTGGAAGTTAGCCGGGTACGACGAAATATCAGCGTTACCCGGATCGCGGTCGTAGTTATTCACAGCAACACTAAAGGTATATTCACCTTTTCTTAGTACCTTGCCATCATAAACGGTAAACAGGCCCGTTGGACCAGCAATAGTTGGAGCTGTGTTACGGTCATCTTTCTCCGACAAACCATTTTGTGCCGGTACCGCAAACACGAGCATTAATAATATGAGCGTAACAGCGTACGCTTTAATAGCGAGTTTCATCACATTCCTCCGCCAAAGTTGAAAATTTCAGTCAAAATTTGCAGTTCTTCAAAAATATAATCTCTTAGTAATTCTTAAATAAACTGCTCAAAAATCGCACACACGAAAAATCTGCCAAATGCCTAAGCCCTGCAAAATTCCGCGTGGCCACAAAAAGTAAATCCCTACCAACCTAATGTTTATAACGGAGTACAGCGATAAAGTCAATGGTTACTACAAAAACTTTAACTCTCCTTGCCTACGACCTTACCCCACATTTTTTTGAAAATCAAGCGTTGCCGACATAATATCCACACTTTTTTCTATGCATAGATCCCGCGCATTCTTGTGTCATAGGCGACACGGTCGATCGCCAACATGTAGGCGGCAGTCCGCGAATCGACATTATGCTTGTCCGCGTAATGCACCAACTCATTAAAGCTCGCGACCATCTTGTCTTCGAGACGTGCATTGACTTCGGCCTCCGACCAGAAGTATCCCATACGATCTTGTACCCATTCGAAATACGAAACGGTCACGCCGCCTGCGTTTGCGAGAATGTCCGGGATAACAAAAATCCCGTTGTCGTGCAAGATCTGATCGGCCTTAGGTGTCGTCGGCCCGTTGGCTCCCTCGGCAAGGATCTTGCACCGGATGCGATTAGCATTCTCGGAGGTGATCTGGTTCTCGGTCGCACAGGGTGCGAGCACGTCGCATTCGATCTCGAGCAGTTCCTTATTCGAAACTTGTTCGGCTCCGGGATAGCCTTCGAGCGTCCTGTTCTTTTGTAGAAAGTCGAGCACGTTCGGGATGTCGAGGCCGTCGGGGTTATGTATGCCACCACCGACATCTGAGATCGCAATGACCTTGTAGCCTTGAGCGTGCATGAGTTCCGCACCGATACCGCCAACATTCCCCGAACCTTGAACAACAACTGAGGTCGTTTCGGGTGTCAGGTCAAACCGCTTGATCGCCTCGTTAACGCAAAACAAAACTCCGCGACCCGTAGCTTCGCGTCTGCCAAGGCTGCCGCCGAGAGCGACAGGCTTGCCGGTGACGACCGCCGTGACGGTGTGGCGGGCGTGCATAGAATAGGTATCCATGATCCACGCCATTGTCTGCTCGTTAGTGTTCATGTCCGGTGCCGGCACGTCTTTGTCAGGGCCGATAAAATCGATCAGCTCTGCCGTGTAACGACGCGTCATCCGCTCAAGCTCGCCCAGTGACATCTGCTGCGGGTTGCAGATGATGCCGCCCTTGCCTCCGCCAAAAGGAACATTAACAACTGCGCATTTCCAGGTCATCCACGCCGACAGCGCCTTGACCTCATCGAGACTGACGTCGGGTGCGTAACGAATGCCGCCCTTTGCGGGGCCGCGGGCAAAGTTGTGCTGCACGCGAAAACCCTCAAATATCTGTATATGTCCCGTGTCCATTCTGACGGGAATATATACCTTGAGTTCGCGGCTGGGGACACGCATGACAGCATAAAGGTCTTCGTCCAGGCCGAGCAGTTTTGCCGCACGGTCAAAGCGTTCGCTCATTGCCTCGAACGGGTTCTTTTCATCGCTGCCGTGAAACCGCCGGTTTTCGTCGGCCATCGGATTTGCCATTGTTAAAAAATCTCCAGATGTATATTTAAATGACTATAGTCTCTTATTTATTTTCCGCCAAAACCCTACAACAGCTTGTCGCAGAAACGCATCCTACAAAACTCGTCTATCAGATCGCAGCCGTTAGGCGGCGGTTCGTAACGTAAAAGGCGTTGTTTATTTGATTGGAAAATAAGAACATTGAGTCGCTTTCAATTAGAAAATCTTATCTCACCATTAAAAGTGAGCGCAAATGATGCCGTCCAAAATGTCCGCTTTGGCTGGGCAGATTAAAATAGACGCTACCTAGGGCAAATGCTAGTATTTCTTTATCCTTTGATGCAGATGAGCCGTGACACAGTATTAACGTTATTCGCCGTCGGCGGGCGTATGGCGCGCGTTATTACTATTTTAGTAATGATGGTGTTCTCGCTGTCTGCTATCGCGGCCCAGGACGCTGATGATGGTGACGAAGCGGACGACGCTGTCGCTATATTTAATGAAGCTCAGGCCCAGCATGAAAAAGGAAAGCTGTCGGAAGCGATCGTGCTTTATGAAAAAGCAATAAATGTCTTACCCGAATTTCCCGAGGCCGAGTATCAGCGGGCATCGGCGTTGCAGTCGCTTGGTAAGAATGACGAAGCCGAAAAAGGTTTCCGACGGGCTGTCGAATTGAAACCCGACTGGACGCTTGCAATGACGAGTCTCGGTTCTATGTTAGTCAAACGCGGCAGCTTCGCAGAAGCAGAACCAATACTTATTAAGACCCTCGAAACCGAGCCGCAAAATCAGACAGCACTGACCGCCCTAGTCGAACTGCGGTTAACGACCAAGGCATCGAAAGCCGTTCTACAAGATCTGCTAACAAAAGTCTCAACTCTTACTGCCAAGGCAAATCCGACTGCAACGCTTTGGTCTGCGAAAGCTGCGTTAGAGATCGCTCTCGGCAAACTCGAACAGGCAAAGGCCAGTCTTGCGAACACGCTGGCACTTGACCCGAACAATCGAGCGGCAATGTTTCAAGTAGCCGACATCGCTCTCGTCGAAGGCGACCTCCAGCGTGCAAACAGCATAGCCGCGGCTATCGAAAAGACCGGGCAAAATAGGGACGAGCTTTATTTGTTAAGGGCTAACATTTTCGCCCGCGAGGACAAGTTTGACGATGCCCTAAAACATCTCGACGCTATCGCAAAACCAAACGCCGCCGCAGCGAGCCTCCGCAGCCAGATCGTCGCTAACAGTTCGCATAATCCGGCCGAAATCGAGAAGCAGCTTGAAACCGACGCGAGGAATGTCCAGCTACTGGGCCGGCTCTGTAATTTATATAGAAAGGACGATCCGCAAAAAGCTCTCGTATATTGCCGCCGAGCCAACGCTCTCGATCCGACAAATGTAAGCCACGCGGTCGGGTACGGTGCCGCTCTCGTTCAGGCAAAGCAGTATGACGCCGCGGTAAATTTGTTGAGGAAAATACTTGAAAAAGTTCCCGATAACCGCACGGCTCATGCTAATCTTGCAACAGCACTGTTTCAACTTGACCGTTACGCCGAGGCAAAGCCCGAATTTGAGTGGCTGACGGCAAAAGAGCCAACCCTCGCCGGGCCGTATTACTTTTTGGCGATCGTTCACGATCACCTGACCGAATACATGGACGCGATGGCAAACTACCAGTCGTACCTTCGGCTCGCCGACCCCGTAGCGAACAAGCTGGATATTGAAAAGATCAACCTCCGCCTGCCCCAGCTCCAAAAGCTGATAAAGGAAGGAAAAGGAAAAAAAGTTAAAAGTGAATAGTGAAAAGTTAAAAGTGAAACTGATCGATGCGTTCGCCGTCTCTGCGCGGAGCATTCGATTCGCGGTCCTTGCTTCACTATTCACTATTCACTGTTCACTATTCACTGTCCTGGCACAGGACGACGAACCCATCCCGCCACCGATTATTGTAGTGACCAAGAATGAAAGGCAAAAACTCGACGCCCAGGCCGACTCAAAGGAACGCACAAAGCTCTCGCTCGACCTGATGAACTCGCACCTCTCGGCTGCCGAAAAATTTAGTTCCGATCAGGATTTCGACGTGATGTTTCGCGAGCTGGGTGGTTTTCACGGCCTGCTGGACAACGCGATGGCACACCTTGCGCGTCAAAATGCTCAAAGCACCAAGGTGCTCGATAATTACAAACGGCTTGAGATCGGGCTTCGCGGATTTTCGGCCCGACTTGAAGGGATCCGCCGTGACATGCCCATCCGTTACGAAGATTATGTCCGCAAGCTATTGATCCACCTGAGAGACATGCGAACAAAAGCCGCCGAACCGTTTTTCCGCGATGTGGTCGGGCCGAATACGCGACCGGATAACCTTAATTTATGACGAAGTTTTTTCGATCGGCCGCAAAAGATCGTGTGCGAAATAAAACGTTTCATCTCCTTACCGGCGGAGCATTCTTCGTGTTTTCACTGTTCACTGTTCACTGTTCACTGTTAACTAGCATTAACGCTCAATCTCGCGACTTTCTAACCGCCGAAGAGATCGAGATCATCCGTGACGCGCAGCAGATCGACGACCGGATGGATGTGCTCGTCAAGGCCATCGACCGGCGTTTTTCGGCTCTCAACGCCATTGTCTCGGTGCCTGTCATAGGAAAAGAGAGGAAAGATGACAGGGAATGGGGCAAGGCTCCAACCGGCACGCGGGCCGAACTGCTCTATGACATCAAGGCCATAATGCAAAAGGCCGTGGATGACATCGACAATCTTGCTGAGCGGCCCGAGTCGATGGTCGTTGACCCGGACGAAAAACCCAACAAAAAGAATTCAAGAACATTTGAGGCACTATTCCCCAAAGCGGTCCGCTCTCTAGCCGCCGCTACTACTCGCTATCAACCTGTCCTAAAAGCCGAGCTCGACAAATCGACCGACAACAGGGAAAAAGGCCTCATCCAGGCCACGCTCGACCTCTGCACCGATATCATCGCCTCGGTCGCAAAGCTTCCGGGCGTTAAAAAAAAAGAAAAGAATTGATCACAATTCTCTCCCCCAAACTTGCTCGCCTAATACCTCTAAATTACACTTCTCCTATATGTCTGAAACAGAACTGAAACGGACGCCGTTGAATAGCGTTCATCGTGCGCTCGGTGGCCGGATGGTCGATTTTGGCGGCTGGGATATGCCGGTGCAGTATCCGGCGGGCGTCATCGAGGAACACATGCGTTGCCGCATGCGAGCGGGGCTTTTTGACGTTTCGCACATGGGCGAGATCTGGGTAGAGGGCAGCGGAGCGATAGCTTTTGTCAACAGCCTGACGACCAACGACGTGACCAAACTGGTCGATGGACAGGCACATTATTCTGCGTTAACGAACGTCGGCGGCGGCGTGGTGGACGATCTGCTGGTATATCGTTTTGGGCCGGAAAAACTACTGCTCGTGGTTAACGCAGGAACGACCGACAAAGACTGGGAATGGATCGAATCGCATCACTCGGGATCAGACGAATGCGCGATCCGCAATGCAAGCAGCGACTATTGCCAGCTCGCTATTCAGGGGCCGGACGCTCTAGGCATACTGCAAAAATTGACCGTGACTGAGTTAGCACCGATCGGCTACTATCATTTTACCGAGGGACAAGTTGACGGGGTGGACGCGATCATCTCGCGGACCGGATACACCGGCGAGGATGGTTTTGAGGTTTACGCGGCACCGGAGTATGCTGAGCAGCTTTGGAACAAGATGCTCGAAACAGGCAATTACGGCTTAGCTGACGGCATACTTCCCTGCGGCCTTGCGGCACGTAATACGCTGCGACTCGAATCGGCAATGTCGCTCTACGGCCACGAACTAGGCGACGATATTACAACCTACGAAGCGGGCCTTGGCTGGATCACAAAACTTGATAAAGCCGACGGTTTTACAGGCCGCAACGCTCTTGCCGCACAGAAAGACGGTGGTTTGACGCGAAAGATCGCGGGCTTTGAAATGACCGAACCCGGCATCGCCCGCGACGGCTTTGACGTGTATATTGGTGAGGAAAAAGTAGGCGTTGTCACCTCCGCCAGCCCCGCTCCGTTCCTAAAAAAGAACATCGGACTCGCATTCCTACCGCCTGACTTGGCAAAGATCGGGCAAGAAATTAGAATTGATGTAAGAGGCAAACATCTCGCGGCGGTCGTAGTTCCAACGCCGTTTTATAAGAGGAAAAAATAGATCGCGGCGTCTGGTTTTTATAAAGCCAAGCCCTAAAACTACTAACAAATTATGTCAAACATTCCTGAAAATTTACGTTACAGCAAAGACCACGAGTGGGTCGGCGTTGACGGCGATGTCGCCACAATAGGCATTACGGATTACGCGCAGCATTCGCTGGGCGATGTCGTGTATATA
>JBGTII010000014.1:0-5943 GCA_041745735.1 Pyrinomonadaceae bacterium
CTAAAAACCACTGACTTCAACACTTTCTTTCACAAAAAAAGAAGCTGCCGCGAAAACTAGTTTCAAGACAGCCTCTTTTTTGGCAGATGTTATTCAAATTGCTTCTTAAATTCCTGAAACGTCTCATTCAGCGCGTCAACCTCTCCGCGCAAGGTTGTTACCTCATCCTCGAGTTTCACGATACGCTCTTCGTCAACGCTGCCGCGTCGTGGGGCAGCTGCGACGGCAGCAGCAAAGGATTCGACATCGATCGGACCCGACATCAAGTGCATAAAACGGGCTTCTTTCTGGCCGGGTTGGATGGGGAGTTTGACGATGAGCGGATCCTCGCGGCGGGCGAGGCCGTCGAGAGTTTCCTGTATCTCGCCTAGTCCGGAAAAGTTGTGCAGCCGCTCTGTCCTCGTACGCAACTCGCCTAGCGTCTGTGCCCCGCGCAGCAGCATTACAGCAACCACCGCGACCTCAGACGGCTCAAGTTCATACACCGTTGGCAGCATATGCTTATATTTCGGCACACGGCTCGTGCTGCCGTAAAAGACATACACCAGATTGCGGTCCCGCAGGATCTCGATCGCGGTGTTTACAATGCCCTCGTCGTAAGACACGACGGGTTCGCGGTTGTTCTTTTGGTTACAAGCGTTGACGAGCGCATTAAGCGTCAGCGGATAATACTCGGGCGTTGTCAGCTGCTTTTCCACCAGCGAGCCCAATATGCGGGCCTCAGTTTCGTCTAGTATTTCAGGCATAGATATCGATACGGTTTTCCCGTTTATCTATAGTAATTTACAATCAAGAGCGTGGATATACTAATTGCACGCACCGGGCAGGAGATCGATATGGCTTTTGAGCGACTATCGACTGCGGTCAGGCTTGGATGTGACACTGAAACTTCGGGTTTGAGCGCGCGTCACGGCCGGCTGTTCTCCGTGCAATTTTCGGATGGTGAATTTAACGTCCTTGTCCCCATCAGCGAAGGCGTGCCGCTCGGTCGGCTCGAAGATGTTTTAACAAACCCCGCGATCACAAAGATCTTTCACAACTCCAAATTTGACCTCGATTTCCTTAGTGAGAACGGCTACAGCGTCGTGAACGTCTTTGACACAATGATCGCCGAAAAGGTCCTGACACGCGGAGCTGGCCAATCCGCCTCGCTCGCCGAGACTCTCTACCGATACTTCGCCGTCGACCTGGACAAATCGCAGCGTGCAAAATTCTCACGAAAATGGGACGGCATCTGGACCGATGATCTGGTCGACTATGCCCTGTCGGATGTGATCCATTTGCCAAGACTAATGGACGAGCAAAATGCGTGGCTGGAAAAGCTGGGATTAACCGGCGAGTTTGAAACCCAACTAAAGAAGATCTTTAGCCACGAATTACACGAATGACATGAATATAAAATCCTTTCCCATTCGTGCCATTCGTGTAATTCGTGGCAAAAAATTCTTACCAACGGTGATACGCCGGATGGCCTTCTTTTACTGCCACAAACGTCCCGCGACAGGTCGCGCAGACCTTGTCATTTACGATCAACTCGGCTTCGACGGTTGCTCGATCTTCGGTTGATTCGACAACTCTTGCTTTCAAATGGATCGGCGCGTCGACAGGTGTTGGGCGTTTTAGTTTGACGTGAAAATCGGCTGTGACCGTGCAGTCCGGCTCGGCTTTGCCGTCGCGTTTCATTAGAAAATAGGTGGCGGTCCAGTTTGAGTGGCAATCGAGCAGGGCTCCGATAATACCGCCGTTGAGCATTCCGGGAAACGCCTGATGCTCGGGGCTTGCATGCCAAACCGCGACGACCTCATCGCCCTCCGGAAAGCTTGTGATATGTAATCCCTTGTCATTCGCCGGCCCGCAGCCAAAACAGATGCTATTCGGGGAATATTTTTGCTGTAACGATTTCGACTCTGCCATTACTACATTTTACTACTTTTCTCCATAGATAATTAACCGGCTATCAGCGTCCCGTTTGCCTGATCGCACATAAATAGCGTAAATTATCGAACAGTTTACTCAGACACCAAACCTATGCTTTCGATACTCGCTCTAGCTGTCATTGCCTGGCTCGTATTTGGTTATTTTGCCTACGGACGCTGGGTCGCTCGTCAATTCAAACTCGACAACACGCGCGAAACTCCGGCCAATAGCGTAAACGATGGTGAAGATTTCGTACCGACGCGGCCGTTCTATCTTTTCGGACAGCATTTTTCAGCAATTGCCGCCGCCGGCCCGATCGCGGGACCGATCATCGCGTGTCTGGCGTTCGGTTGGCTGCCGTGCCTGCTATGGATCGCGCTAGGCGTCGTGCTGATTGGTGCGGTTCACGATTTTGCGGCCCTGACATCGTCCGTTCGGCACGGAGCACAGTCTATCGCCGAGATCACACGCGACAAACTCGGCGGTAAGGCGGGGCGTGCTCTGATGGCGTTCATATGGATCGCACTCGTCTATGTCGCGGTAGCTTTTACGGACATCACGGCCGGCACATTTGTCGCTGGAGACGAATCGCTCGTCGGCGAAACGACCTTTAATCCGGGCGGAGCCGTTGCGATGGCGAGCGTGCTCTATCTTGGTTTATCGATCGTGCTCGGGCTGGTCGAACGCTTTCTCAAGCCACCACTCTGGCTGGCTACGATGATTTTCGTACCCGCAACATTTGCTCTCTCGTACGTCGGCACGATGATGTCGCACGTCCTGATCTTTAGTCATCAGACGTGGGCCGTGCTGATCATTTTATACTGCATCGTCGCTTCGCTCTTGCCGGTTTGGGCTCTGCTGCAGCCGCGCGGTTATCTGGGGGGATTTGTGTTGTATGCCGCGATCCTAGTTGGCGTGATCGGCATTTTCTTTGGCGGGTATGAGATACAACAGCCCGCTTTTAAATCGTTAGACATCGGCGGCATGACGGGAATGTTGTTCCCGTTTTTATTCGTTACTATTGCGTGCGGGGCGTGTTCGGGCTTTCACGGGCTCGTTTGTTCCGGCACGACATCAAAACAGATCGACAAAGAAACTCACACCCGTCCGATCGGCTACGGCGGAATGCTCGCCGAGGGCTTTGTTGCGTTTATCGCACTCGTCACGGTGATGATAGCGTTTGGCGATTCGCTCGTCGGACCGGACGGCAAGAATTTGCCCGCCGGAAAGATCTACGGCAATGGCATTGGTAATTTTCTTTCGCTCATCATCGGTCAGGAAAACCTGAAGTTTGCGGTCACGTTTGGGGCGATGGCGTTCTCGACATTTGTTTTTGACACGCTCGACGTGACGATGCGGCTTGGACGTTATCTCGTTCAGGAACTGATCGGTATTCCCGGCAAACTTGGCGCCATCATCGGTACCTTGGTGACGGTCGCACTGCCGCTCGCACTCATCTTCCTAGCAAAGCCCGGCAGCTACATCGAATTTTGGACGCTATTTGGCGCGTCTAACCAACTCCTGGCCGCCCTTACGCTGCTGTCGATTACGGTATGGCTCTACAAGGCGCGGAGGCGGATCGCTTTTACATTACTGCCGATGTTATTTGTGCTCACGATCACATTTTGGGCGTTGGCGTTATTGGTTTATGGCAATTTGAGCACGTCGACGGGCTTTGATATTAAACTGATCAACGGGATCGCGTCGCTTTTACTGATCTTATTGGCGTTCTATCTTGTGATCACCGCAATTGTGAAACTTAAGAGGGAAAGACATAAATTGACCGAAGCGGAAAGCTTTTGAGGAGGAAAGATCAATGAAAATCATAGGCAGCATATTGTCGTTGGCGGTCGTCGGCATTGTGCTTCTCGGTGTCGGGTTGGGCTGCGGAGGGTCTGGAGCTAAATGCATCGGTACGGTAATGTACGAGGGAAAGAAATTTGAGGGCGGCGGCAAGGACGAACTTGAGGCTAAACACGGAGCATGCAATAACTATTGTGTTGACGCCGATCCCGAGTATGAAGCTCGCTATCGCATATGGCTTGATTCGCCAAAAGGCAAGGCTAAGGGGAGGCTAACAAAGCAGAAAGCTCTGTACGAGGATGCTTCGTTAATGGACTTCGCCGTGGACGTCTGTGGCAAGAGATGCCTCCAAACGATGAATCCGACCGCCAGCTGCAAGTAGCCGCTATCTGCGCCCGAGCGGAACTTTGTCGAGGGTTTTAGTGGTGTGATCGGTGACGCTCATTATGGGTTCGCGAAACTCTTCGAGTTGAGCGGTGGTCAGCGGCTGCAGTTGATGGGGTTCAAGAGGTTCATTCGCCTGTGTGTTTAATTTGAGACGGGCGTCGATCAACTTTGGCACCTGACGGGCAAGCATCAAGCAAATTGCAAAAATAACGGCCAGATACGCTATAACGATAGTCGTGACTACTTCGGTCTTTACGTTATTACCCAATAGAACAGCGACCAACCCGACGAGAATACCGAGCCCAAACATCACAATTAAAAAGAGGGTCGTCAGGATATTATCGAGCATTTTGCCCGGCGTTCCGTCTTTGTCGATCTCTTCGGCCTTAGAAAGCCGCTCACCGCAGTCTTTGCAGTATTGAGCGACTTATTTACGGCCTTTCCACAGTTTGGGCAATGCATTTATCAGCTTCCAACTAGTTTTGTATCGATCTTTTCTTCAAGCCAGTTCGTCAGGCTGTCGAGCGTCTCGATATGTACAGGCCGCCCTTTCCACGCTTTGTACGCCCAGACGAACAGCATGATAGTCGTTACGATCTGAAAGATAAAATTCCCGACGTCAGCAACGTTAGTAGCGTTGCCGACGATGCCCAAAATGGTGCTTACGATCAAAATACCGATGTGTGCCGCAAGGCCTTGTGCGGCGTGAAACCGCACCTTTGTCTCGCTTTTTGGCAATAAAAACAGCAGTACGACGCCAGCGATCAGCCCGACGAACCACGGCAGATACGGCAGAGCGGTGACGATATTTTCGGGCAGGCCGATCTTTTCGATCTTGCGACTAGAGGTCTGGCTGACGTTTGAAACGCCGGCCGGCTGATACTGGGCCGGTACATACTGGCCGTTGTACGGTGCCGAATACGTGGGAAAATCCTGTTTGGCAAACCTCCGCGTCTGCTCCTCGGTCGGTAGCGTTTGCGGAAAGGTCTGAGTCGCGGCACCGGGCTTTTCAAAAACCTGTGTCGCCCCGGTCTTGGCCGGAAACTCGGGATCCAGCGGATTTGTATCGTACTTATTAGCCATCGTTCTGGTAATTTTACGACTTTGCAACCAGATTAGTTCGCGGTTTTTATGCCTAGTTCCTTGAGTTGCGAGGTATCAACCTCGCCCGGCGAATCCATCATCAGGTCTTGTGCTGACGCGGTTTTGGGGAACGCCATGACGTCGCGGATGTTTTCGGTACCGCATAGGATCATACAGGTTCGTTCGATGCCAGCGGCAACACCGCCGTGCGGCGGCGTGCCATACTCCAACGCATCGAGAAAAAAGCCGAACCGCTCGCGTGCCATTTCTACCGACAATCCGAGCGCCTTAAAATTTAACGCCTGGATGTCTTTTTGATGGATACGGATCGAACCGCCGGCACACTCGTAGCCGTTGATCACGGCGTCGTAGGCTTTGGCGCGAACCTGGCCGAGCAGGTGATGTTGTGACGGATCATTGACCGCCGCTTTGAAAAGCTCTAGGTCCTCGTCCATTGGCGATGTAAAAGGATGATGAGCCGCGACGTAAGTGTCGGTCTCTTCGTCGTGCTCAAACATAGGAAACTCGGTCACGATCAGACAGGCATATTTACTACGGTCGATCAAATCTTCGCGGCGGGCGATCTCATTACGAAGCGCTCCCAATGCCGCCGCGACGACGGACTTACGCCCCGCAACGATCAGCACAATATCACCGGATTCGGCGGCTGAGGCCGAGACAAGTTGTCCGATCTTCTCCTCACCTAAGACTTTCATCAGGGACGATGTGGTCTCATCGCCAACCTTGATCCAC
>JBGTII010000015.1:0-10147 GCA_041745735.1 Pyrinomonadaceae bacterium
CAGGTCGAAACGCAGCTCACCGTCGACAAGATACACAACGTTTGGCACCCGCAGATCGTCCACGACATCCACCAACAAGGGGCTTTCGGCTCGCGGTTGTTCCTGCCGCCGTATATGGCGCCGGTCGAGCCAAACGTGCCAAAACAGATCGTCGAGGGCTATACCGAGCTGGGTAATTACATGGCCGACTCAATGCGAAAGATCGGCTACCAAGGCATCACCACCAACTCGACCTACGACGCTTGGACACCCGCACGAGCCTATTCCCACTATCACGGCGGCGTCCGCATCTTGAGCGAGACCGCGTCGGCAAAACTCGCAACGCCGATCACCGTTACGTTTGATCAACTACGCGGCAGCGAAGGCTACGACGCGAAAAAAGAATCCCCAAACTTTGGCCCCGTCTGGAAAGGCGGCGAATGGAACCTCCGCAAAATAACCGACCACATGACCACCGCCGCAAACGCCCTACTCATTCACGCCGCCACCAACCGCGAAAAATGGCTGACGAGATTTTATGAGATCGGGAAGGAAGCGGTGCGACCGAGGAGAGAAGGCGAGCTTCATTCCATAATCGTGAATGAGCCTGAAAACATGCAGTGGTTCACGCTTCGTGGTTCGCTTTACAAGGCGGGCGTTACCTTCACCCAAGCGGGCGAATTCACGTACAAGGGCGTCAAGTATCCGAACGGCACGACGATCATTGGTATGAATCAGCCGTATGGGGCGTTTGCCAAGGCGCTTCTGGAAGACCAAAAATACCCGGACCTGAAAGATGCGAGCGGAAATCCGATAACTCCATACGACGTTACGGCGCACTCGCTCAACCGGTTGATGAATGTGAAGACGGTACCGGTCTACGAACCTCTCACGTTCCCGTCACAGAGACCGTTCATGTACTCGGCCGTCTCGAACCCGCCTGCACCCCCGCCGGCAAAGCGAACGATCAGGCTCTACCGTTCGGAGGTGACGTCAATGGACGAGGGGTGGACACGGTGGGTATTTACGGAATTTAACTGGATGGCAGATTCGGGGCCGACCTTGAACTTTAAATATTCCTCGATCGGGAACCGCGAACTATCCGCTCTTCGCGGCGAACCGCGTTCGTATATCATCTTCCCCGACCAATCGCCCGCTCAGATCCTCAATGGATATGCGAAAGGTTCGATGCCGGATGAATACACGGGCGGCGTTGGCAAAGAAGGCGTTGAGAACCTAAAGAAATTTGTCGAGGCCGGCGGCACGCTCGTCTTTATGAACCGCTCGTCAAACTTTGCCATCGAGCAATTTAACCTCCCCGTCAAAGACGTCACCCGCGGCCTGTCGCGAAAAGATTTCTACATCCCAGGCTCAATACTCCGCACCGAACTCGACACCACGCACCCCATCGCCAAAGGCATGCCACGCGAATCAATAGCATGGTTCGAAAGCGGCCCGGCGTTCGAGATCCAAACCGACCCGCTCGCCCTCACAAACAACTTTCGCGTCATCGCTAAATATCCTTCGGACCCGAAACAGATCCTCCTCTCCGGCTGGGCGTTAGGGGCGGAGAAGATCGCCGGCAAAGCCGCACTCATCGAATGGAAAATGGGCAAAGGCAAGATAATCCTCTTTGGCTTTCGCCCCCAATACCGCGGCCAGTCGCTAGCAACGTTCCCGTTGTTGTTTAATGCTATAAGTCAGTAGGAGGTTTTGCCACGAATGAACACGAATGGCACGAATCAGAAAGAATTTTTTAACAAATCCGAATGGGTTTACGTTCACAGGTGATACAAGTAAAATAATAAATAATTACCTCCTATTCGTGTCATTCGTGTCCATTCGTGGCTAAAAATTCTTAAAAATGTCTGACGAAAAAATACTCTACAAAGATTTGTCTTATAAGATCGTCGGCCTCGCGATGGAGGTCCATAACGAACTCGGGCCGGGATTTCTTGAAAAGGTGTATGAAAACTCGCTGTTGGTAATGTTTGAGGAGAACGGTATCGCAGCTCGGTCTCAGGTACCGATCCAGGTTCATTTTCACGGCAGAGTTGTCGGGGACTATTTTGCGGATATCGTTGTCGATGATTCGATCATCATTGACCTAAAAGCTCAGGATCGCATCGCTGAAATTCACAAAGCCCAAGCATTAAATTACCTCAAAGCAACACAGTTCAAGCTTGCCCTTCTCATCAACTTTGGCAAGTACCGATTAGAGTACGAACGCCTTGTCCTGTAATTCTGCCCTTCCTTGCGAAATGATCTCCAGTTCATAAATCACACCAACGGCGTGTTTCCGCGTTTGCCAGCTTTCGTTGTATTATGTGTGGACAGCTTTTTTCTTAAGACCATATCCTTAGCGGAGACACGCATCCATGGATTTTTTTGCGAATCTAAACCTCCTCGTCGTCTTTCTGGTGATCGGCGGCATCGGCTTTGTGTTTTTGCTGGCGTCGCTGGTTTTGGGTGACATTTTTGAGATGTTTGGCGGTGATGCCGACATTGGCGGCGATAGCGGCTTGGATTTCGGGTTTCTCGATAGCCGTGTGATCGCTGTATTTATTACGGCGTTTGGCGGATTTGGCGCGATCGGTGTGCAGATGGGCTTCGGGGCGGCGGCGAGTTCGGGGTTTGGATTGCTGGGCGGTGTGGTCTTTGCGTTGGTCGTTTCGCTATTTGGGCGTTTCCTGATCGGGCAACAGGCGTCGAGTTCGGTAACGGACGACGACCTGATCGGCAAGACCGCACAGGTCGCAGTCGCGATCAAACAGGGCGAGATCGGGCAGATCTCCATCCGGATCGGCGACGACCGCATCGAAAAGATCGCCCGCTCAAAAGATGGCGAAGAGATCAAGGCCGGCACATTGGTCAAGGTACATTCAATCGCCGGTGATTCTGTAATTGTCGAGATCGAACGAGGTGAAAAGTAGTGCAAATATTTACTGATTACGCAGCTCTCCTAATACCGGTGATCATACTGGTCGTTGTCATCGCGGTGCTCATCGCATTGATGTTGATCTCGCGAAACTACATCAAAGTTTCGCCCAATCAAGCCGCCGTCATCTCCGGCCGCAAGCGCAAGCTAAGCGACGGTTCGACCGCCGGTTATCGTCTTGTTCGTGGCGGTGCTACGCTAGTTTTTCCGTTTTTGGAAAAGGTAGAGTTTCTCGATCTGAACGTCATAACCGTCCCGCTCGCCACACAGCGTGCCTATACTGTGCAGGGCGTGCCCGTTTCGGTGAAAGCTGTCGCAAACGTCAAGATCAAGGGAGACGACACTTCTCTCAGATCCGCTGCCGAACGCTTTCTCGGAATGCCGCAGGCTCAGTTTCATCAGCTTGTATTCCAAACTCTTGAGGGCCATCTTCGTGCAATTCTCGGTACGCTGACGGTTGAGGAGATCAATAACGACCGTCAGAGTTTTGCAATGAAACTGACGACCGAGGCCGCCGGAGATCTCGAAAAAATGGGTATCGGGCTCGACGCTCTGACCATCCAGGAGATCTCCGACGAAGAAGGCTACCTCGACGCTCTCGGCAAACGCCGCACCGCCGAGGTCAAACGCGACGCCGAGATCGGCCAGGCCGAGGCAAACCGCGATTCTAAGATAAAGGCTTCGCAGGCCCTGCAAGAGGGCGAAAAGGTCCGCCTCGAAACCGAAGCATTGATCGCCCAATCAACCCGCGAGACTGAGATCCAAAAGGCTCAGGTCCAGGCCGAGATCGAATCCGAACGGGCAAAATCCTTACAGGCCGGCCCGCTCGCCGACGCTAAGGCTCCACAGCAAGTGACGGTCGAAGAGGTCCGCGTCGAAAAGGTCCGCACACAGGAACAGATCGCCGTTCAGGAACAGGAAGTCCTGCGTAAGGAGAAAGAGCTCGAGGCGACCGTCGTCAAACAGGCCGAGGCCGACCGACGAGCGTCAGTTCTCAGAGCTCAGGGATTGCAGGAATCGGCTATTCTCGAAGCTGAGGGCCGCAAACAAGCGCAGATCGCCATTGCCGAGGCAGACGCACAAACTCTCGAACGCGAAGGTCAGGGCCGTGCCGCCGCCGTCGCCGCTGAGGGTAAGGCCGAGGCCGAAAAGATCCGTGCCATCGGACTTGCCGAAGCCGAAAAGTTGCAGGCAACAGGGCTCGCCAACGCTAGAGCAACCGAAGCACAAGGTTTGGCTGAGGCCGCCGCGATCAAGGAAAAAGCCGCCGCTTGGCGCGAATTTAACGATGCCGCACGTTTGCAGACGATACTTGAGAAGCTGCCCTCGATCATCGAAAGTTCGGCTCCGGTATTTCGTGCCGTTGCCGAGCCGCTGAGCAATATCGACAAGATCGTGATGATCGACAACGGCGGAAATGGTGACGGCAATTCGAGCGGGCTCAATCGATTTGCTCAGACAACGCCAAATCTTATTTTTTCCGTTCTCCAGCAGCTTGAGGCTCTGGGGTTGAATATCCCCGATATCATGGCCCAGCTCGGCGTGAGCGAGAATGCCGGCGACGCGAAAACCGTTACACCGGAAAAGGCTCCGCCCAAACCATCGACCCCGCCGCAAGATCCGCCGCCGGTCAGACGTGAGCCTCCGCCAACGTCGGGCTCATGATATGGTGGATACAAAAGATGACAAAAGCGGCGACCATTTTGGTCGCCGCTTTTTGCGTGTGCAATTGAGACATCTCGCCGGGCGTGTTAGATTCTAAAGTTCGCCGATGAAAGAAGACATACAAGAAACCCGCCTGCCTAACGGCCTGACAATACTTACTGACCGGATGTCCGGCGTACGCAGTGCGACGCTCGGGTTCTTTTTTCGTAAGGGTGCGCGGGACGAGCCGGGCGAGCTGCATGGTATTTCGCACTTTATCGAGCACACCGTTTTTAAGGGGACGGCAAAACGCTCCGCTCTCGACATCGCTATCGAACAGGACCGTCTCGGCGGCAACCTCGATGCATTTACGACGCACGAGGAGACGGGTTTTGCGATCAAGGTGATCGACGACCAACTGCCGCGGGCATTTGATCTTATCGCCGATATGCTCGTGAACCCGAGGTTTGACGATAGCGACCTAAAAGCCGAGCAAAAGGTCATCATCGAGGAAATGAAGATGATCGAAGACTCGCCGGAGGAATATCTGGGCGAGATATTTAGCGAAGCATTTTTCCCGGATCACCCGCTCGGAATTTCGATCGCGGGAACGCCGAAAACGGTTAAGAGTTTTGACAGCGAAACCACTCGGAAATATCACAGTGAGGTTTTCAACGCGGCGAATCTGGTTATCGCGGCAGCGGGTAATGTTGAGCATTCTGAGATCGTCGAGCTTGCTGCTCAGGCTTTTGGTACGCCTTCGGCGTGTGTGGGCAAGGCTGCCCACACTCCGACACCGCCGACTCTTGCCTCGCCGATTCTTATAAAGCAAAATTCCAATCTCGAACAGGCGCATCTCGTCATCGCGACGCCGTTCCCTTCGGCGACGGACGCACGCCGTTATGCAGCGGACGTACTCGCAAATATCATCGGCGGCGGGACTTCGAGCCGCTTATGGCAAAAGGTGCGTGAGGAACGCGGGCTCGCGTACAACGTCGGGGCGTCATCGATCTCGTATCAGGATTGCGGGATGTTTTCGATCTTTGCGGCGACCTCGCCCGAGCAGGTCGAGGAAGTCGTTGACCTGTCGATCGCCGAGATGCGTGCGGTTGTAAATGACGGCGTGACGGAGGGCGAACTTGAGCTTGCAAAACAACAAGCCGTCGCCTCGATCCTGCTCAGTCTCGAAGACTCAGCATCGCGTGCCGCCGCCCTTGCCCAAGGCGAAATGACCCACGGCCGTCAGGTCCCGGTCGAGGAAACTCTCGCCAATCTCGACGCCGTCACGACGTATGATGTCCACTCGCTCGCGCAGGAATTTTTCCGCACCGAGAATGTCGCATTCGCGGCGTTGGGTGATCTGAAAGAACTGAGGATCGATAGGGAGAGATTAGGAATTTTTTAGCCACGAATGTCACGAATAACACGAATGTAAGAAGGTCTAAAAGTTCGTGACATTCGTGTAATTCGTGGCTAACCCTCTTTGTATTCGATCGGGTCACGAACACCAGCCTGTTCAAATCCCCGCAGCCGCAACGCACACGAATCGCACGTGCCGCACGCCAGATCTTCGCTGCGATAGCACGACCACGTTAAGTGCAGTGGAGCACCGAGTGCGATCCCCTTTTTCACGATCTCAGCTTTTGATAATTGTATTATTGGCGTCCGGATCTCAATGTGCGTGTCAGGTTTCGTCCCCGTATTAATTGTTTGTTGAAATGCCGCATAAAACTCGGGCCGGCAATCCGGATAGCCGCTTGAGTCTTCCGCAACGGCTCCGATGTAGATCTCATTCGCATCGATAACCTCGGCCCAACTCGTCGCGATAGCGAGCAAATGCGCATTGCGGAACGGTACGTAGCTGGTCGGGATCTCGGTTGAGGTGAGGTCAGCTTCCGTGACGGTGATATTGTCATCCGTCAGCGACGATCCGCCGATCTTTGCCAAATGCTCGATCGAGATATCTAGCCGTTGTGTGACGCCGTAATGATCCCCAATATCATTAAACGCCCGCCGCTCGCGAGCCTCGGTCCGTTGGCCGTATGAGATATGCAGGAATGCGAGTTCGGCATTTTCGGCATGAGCCATTGCCGCCGTGACGCACGAGTCCATCCCGCCGGAAACCAATATGATCGCTTTAGACACCATGCACGTCCGCCCCCCAGATATATTTATGCAGCTGCAAATTTAGCCGCACAGGTAGTCCCGAGCGGGATATCGCGTCGGCGATCAAGGGCAGATCGACGCCATGGACGGGCGACACGAGGATCTCTTTTGCCCGATCGGTGAGGTCGTATTTGGCGATCGTTTCCTGTGCAAATTCCCAATCGTGCAGATCGGCGATAACGAATTTTACTTCATCTTTGTCGGAGCGAAGGCGGTCGAGATTCGGCCAGTGATTACGCTCGGCTTCGCCCGATGCGGGGCATTTTACGTCGAGGATCATCTTTGCACGTTCATCAACAACCTCGGTCGTAACAAAACCGCCCGTTTCGATCAGCACCTCGAAACCGTGGTCGCAAAGCTGTGAGATAAACGGAAATACATTTTTCTGCGCGAGCGGCTCACCACCGGTGACTTCGACGAGATTACAGCCAAACGCGTCGAGCTTTGCAAAAATATCTGCAAAGCTTATATGCTCGCCACCGGTGAATGTGTATTCGCTGTCGCACCACACACACCGCATCGGACAGCCCGTCAAACGAACAAACGAACACGGCCGCCCGGCATGAGACGACTCGCCCTGGATCGAAAGAAATATCTCAGTAATGCGTAGATCCATAAGACTTTTGCCACGAATGACACGAATGTTTTGGTGATCACTCCTGAGATACTGTGGTAAATCAACGAGCGTGGGAATCGATGTTTCTGATTCGTGCTATTCGTGCAATTCGTGGCTAAAACAATCCGAACCAACCTACATAGTTCACAACTTCACCAAGCCCAAAAGATGCGAGATTGGCGAGCACGATCGCGATAAAACACCTTACCCAATCGCCGGTTTCAAGAACGCCTATGCCGCGAAATGCCATCCAAAATAATATGCATTCCGCCACCGGTGCAAACGTCTCTGCGACCAGCAAATACAACGCCCGCGATTCGCCAAAAAATATCGCCGGCAGAACCAGAATGACTATCGGATACGTGCAGGCGGTTAACCAAATGCCGCACAAAAATCTCTTTTTGAGCGTGACCTTTGGCGACAATCCAACGAGCAGTACCGGCGTTTCGATCAGGATCGTGAACAGATAGCCGATCGGCAGAAAATACCAGAGATCTCTCAACGGCAGGCTCTGCGTCGTATGAACCGGCTCATTAAGTGCATCAAAAAAGAACATAAGATTTTTGCCCACGAAAGACACGAAACATACGAAATAAAGAAAATATTGTGGCTGATATCTATAGGTTAGATTCTTTTCCTATTTTCGTGCCTTTCGTGTGTTTCGTGGGCTATAACATCTTGATCAAGAACGGAAACTCCGCCATCACGTGCGCGATCGCAAATGCAAAATACACATCCCGCGTGGTCGTATAATCTATCGCAAAGCCGCCCCACAAAGCCGCGACAATAACCAAACTAACAATCAAAGCAGCAACGACGAGCTTCGGAAAGCCCTTCGCGTTTGCAAATAGCGGCATCTCGTTTAACCGCCATGGCATCGCCCGCCGGTCGATCAGCGGTATCAGCAGGATCCAGACGGCGTAGTGAATCGTCTCGAGAAAGACGTGGGTTGCGACTAGGAAATGGCTCGAAACGCCCGGCAATATCTGGCTACCCGCGTGCTGCGTGATCCGCCAGAAAAGATTTGTTTCTTCGGACAGGTTTGGCTGTGAGGCGAACGCCAACCACAGAGCGATGAGAAAACCCGGGATCGTCGCGAGACACCAGTGATACGCCCGCAACCATTCGGGCCGCGTGCGGCGGATCTGGCGTTCGAGAAACCACATTGCGATTAAAGGGTGAATATAAACGAGAGCTAGGCTCCAATACTGGGGCACGAGCCACGCTAGCGCCGCTAGCAAAAATGCTAACGGAAAAGCCCAAGCCCAGTCGCTTTTTGGACGTTGTTTGCCCCGTAAATAAAACAGCAACGCCACCCACAGGATAAAAGCGGTGTTCCAAGACGCTGCGAACACCGCCCAACTCTCAATACTCCACAACCAATTACCGCTCGCAAAATACAGCGTCAAATACGCCGCCGCCAGCACGATCACCCCGCCGATGCCGACCGAATAAAACAGCCGCGACCTTCCCCATCGCAGCGGCATCCGTGCGGCGAAGTAGCGAAACTCCATAAAATTATGGACGCCCGCAAACAGAAATATCGTCGCTATCGACGCTTGCATAGGAAAAATTCCGATCAGCACCGCCGCAACCGCGCACGACGCGACGAACGCCATCATAAAATAATGTGCGTTCGTCATCTCAAATCGATTGACGCGGATCTCCTGCATTATGGCGCCTACTCTTCTGACGAGGGCGTTGCCGCAGGTTGCGGGTCGGGCACGATAAATAGGATCTGATCGCCCGTCGCGGATGCCTCGACCTTGACCTGGCCCGAGGCAAACTTATACCTGTGCACCGACTGCGAAAAGAGCCGGCCGCTGATGGTCCGGACCTCGGGCGGCGGGCCGACGTTTGCATACACAAAGCTCGCCGTCGCTCCCGTTCCGGCCAGAACTGCCAGTATCACCAGGGTCTTGCCCGATCGCGTTGACGCCTTGCCCGAACGCACAAACCACATCCCGCCGAATACTAGTGCGAGGCTCAAAAATGCGCCACTGACGATCGTCTGTGTTCGCGAAAATGACGAGGGCGGCGTGACCGATGCCGTATTGTCAGACTCATCGTCGAGCTGCTCGAGCTCGGCGCGGAGCTGCTTGAGTTGCGATTTCGGGATGATAAGTTTTGCCTCGGTCGCATCGCGGTCGAGGTTGATCCTCATCGTAGTGCTCACACCCTTAACCGGTTTTGGTGTCTTTGTTGGGTCGGGGCGCGCAATATCGGCAAAAGCTGCCGACGCGGCCAACAACCCGAGTGTCATCAAACATATAATTCGTTTCATTGTGATTCTCCTTTATCGATACAGAATTTTGGTGAATTATATCAGCATTTTCCTTTTGGGCGATTTGCGATAAACTCATTTTCATTATGCGAGGACAATTAAAAAAGTTTATCGAGGCGATGGATGACAATTCCGTGGCGCTCATACCGGCCGCTCACGAACAGACGCGCAGCTACGACACCGAATATAAGTTTCGCCAAGACTCGGATTTTTGGTATCTGACCGGTTTCCCCGAACCGGACGCGATCGCGGTTATCACAAAAGCAAGCAAGGTGAACTACACCCTGTATGTCCGTCCGCGCGACCCCGTGATGGAAACGTGGTTTGGCCGCCGGCAAGGCGTTGACGGGGCGGTGAAAAATTACAAAGCCGAGCGGTCGCATCCCATCGAAAAATTTGCAGCCGATCTCGGCAAGATCCTCGACGGCTACGACAAACTCTATTACCGCTTTGCTCTTGACGCGGCTCTCGACCAACTTCCGTGGCGCCCGGCCGATGCGAAAGCCCGGGACCGACGCCG
>JBGTII010000016.1:0-6118 GCA_041745735.1 Pyrinomonadaceae bacterium
GCGATCAAGTTCGGCTTACGAGTTATGCGGGAACCGACAGCGGTTCAACCTGGGGGCCCGCACCGCTAACAGCATCCGGAGTCAGCGTTTCGGGCCGCGTTATCTCGTCCGAAGGCCGAGGAGTTCGTTCCGCAAACGTAACGATCACCGATGACCGCGGTACAACGCGTAACGTAAGGACTGGTTCTCACGGCAATTTCATTTTCGAAGATGTCGAGGTCGGCAGAACCTACATTATCGGTGTCCAGTCGAGACGTTTTAGCTTTACGGCGCAGGTCGTGCAGGTCTTTGACACGTTGACCGACTTAAATTTTGTGGCCGGGAATTTCTAACCCCTGATTTCCAAGTCACACCTCGGGCGGCCGCATGGGGCCGCCCTTTTTTGTCTTATCTAGCCGCAGTCCCGGTTAGCCACTCGGCGATTCGCAGCCACTGTGGCGAATCAGCCATCGCAAGGCGAACCACATGCGAGATGATCATTAACAATACGCCGGCGAGGAATACCTTATTTAGTTTGCGGTTTCGCCAGGTGTCATAGCTGAGGCAGACCACAGCCAGCAGATCTGGTACACCAAAGAAGAAAGGCGGCGTTCCTGCGATCGCTAACGGAAAACGTCCGAGAGCAGGCGGTAGAAAATTCAACGCGGTTAACAGCATCAACCGTTTGTGGTTACGAGCATTTTTGCGGTAATAGATAGCCCCGGCAAAGAGTAATGCAAACACTACGACATCGCCCATCGGCACGATCAAGAACGATAATGGTGAAATACCAGGAACCGTCGCACCACGGGCGGCACCTGCGATACCCGTCATTGTCCCGGACACGACGATCAACCCGGCCAGCACACAGCCAAAAATACCAAGTCTCTGGTGCAGCTTGATACGCTTTGACGAGATCAAATAAACTTGTGTGATGAACAGAGCGACCCAAGTGGACATTACGAGGCCGTGCACGTGGACGATCGTGCTTGGCAATGGCGGACTGCTAAAAAACCCTTTGAGATAATAAGAAGGCCCAAAGCCGATAAGTATCGTCAATGGAAAAAGAACTGCAACCGCCGCGTACAGCCTCCGATCAGAACGCCGCCAGTCAAATGGTTCATTCATCGCCATAGATATTCTCCGAAAACTAATGTGCTATTGGTTTAGCGGAATATTACAACGATTTTGCGATTTTGTGAAACTTGTCCTAAATGTCGTATCGCTCAAGCACCGCTAATCGTTCGGCGACGATCTCCGGCGTAAAGCCTCCTTCGTCGATAAGTTCCTGCGGGCCTTTGGTCTTGATCAGTTGTTTAGGGATCAGCGCGCAGAGGGCAAAGACATCTGCCTCGATCTCGATACGGGTGCGGCGGCCGACGCCGTGAAAGTTTGCGGTCGCTCCGCTTTCGGGTGTGTGAAATAGAAAATGTCCAAGCTCGTGAAACAAAACAAACAGCTTTTTCTCTCGCGGCAATCGGCTGTCAACCGCGATAAAATCTTGTCCCATCACGCGGTAGTAAAAGCCACCAGTCCGCAGCGGCATCTCGACGACCTTTATCCTGAAGCGACGACATAGCCGGTAGAAATCCGTCTCCGTCAGCTCACGTTCGTTCCATCCGATCTTGAGGAGTTGTATTTTTTCGATGAGAAATCGCATAGAGTGTGAGGCTGTTTGTCCTATGGCTGGGACATTGTATCACAGACACTCGGCTGAGCCAATAAGAATTAATCTGTCAGTGATCGGTCTAACACGCGCTTAGCATCGTTGATAGCGGCGATCTTTTCTTCGGGCGAAAAGCTTTCCCATCCGCGAAAGAAAACGACACCGAAATCCTTAGGATATTCTCTTTCCTCAAAAGCGAACCAGTCGCTCATCACCCGCTGCGGATCGTCCGAGGTAGCAAGTGCCGCCTCAACATCAAATTCGTCGATCGTTCCAAGTTCCATCGCTCCGCCGCTTTCAAACGCCGCGATCCGCTGATCGATCATCTCGGCGATCTTTGCCTCGATAAATTTGCCAAGTCCAACCGGCGGGCTCTGTCCGGCATACATATCACCCGTTCCGATGAGCAGCCAATTTAGCGAAACGCCCGTCTCGCTTGCGATCTTTATCAGCACCTCGGGAGCTGGCAGACGTCCCTGATAATAATTGCGCACCGTCGCGTGCGGTATGCCGAGCCGCCGTGCGACCACCGCCATCGAAGCGTTGTCAAAGGCCTTCCGCAGCCTTAGAATAAACTCGTCGTTCATAATTGTCCGTGAAACGTATGTTTGGGTCTTCACAGCAAATGTTACTATCACTCGCCGCAAAACACCAACCGGCATGCTCCCTCCTTGACACAACCTCATCGAGAAACGTATATTCTGAAATTCGGCACTGCCGAAATTTCGCACGTTTTACTTGCGAAACCGGAGTTTCCGGACATCTCATACAAGCCGCCCTAGCTCAGTTGGTAGAGCATTCGATTCGTAATCGAAAGGTCGTCGGTTCGACTCCGATGGGCGGCTCCATTTTTTACAATAAGGGCACTCGATGAGTTTCCGTTTCTGTTTACCCAAACCTCACCTCTTTCCCTACGTATTCGGCTAAGATTGTGCGAACTCAAGTCCAATACGATAGGCAGCATTGCTTTTTACAATGTACGCAATCATACAGACCCGATCTAAAAGGTGGCTCTACCATTAGATTGATCATTAGTTTGTAAACTTTCATACTGACGCTTTCGCGTAATTGGTGTTCTTCCGATAAGGAAGAACACCATTTTTTTACCTGCAATTATCGGAATTGCTTGAAGAGTTCTAACAGTGCTATCTCTTCGGGTTCGAATTCATCTTGTATGAGCCTTGCTCGGCGAGAGTGGTGGGGCGTGACGGAACCGAGGACGACGCCCTCAGTGTAAGCTTTTAATATACCCGGGTGGATATACGAGGATCGGCAAACGGTGGGCGTGTTGCCGAGTTCGCCTGCGACTTTTTTTACTGCGTTCACTATGTTTTTTTGGATTTGCGACTGGTCGTCGCAATGACCGATCTCGGCAAGTTCGACCGCCGCGAGCATCGTCGCTCCCCAGGTACGAAAATCTTTGGCGGTATATTCGGGAGCAGTGAGCGTACGAATGTATCCATTGAGCTGAGACGGAGTCACCGGCCGAAACTTGTTATCGCTGTCTAAATATTGAAAGAGCTTACGTCCGCGGCCCGTTTGGCTAAGTTTCTTTAGTAAGGATGCAAGTGCGGGGTCGACGAGCACTTTTTTATGCTTAATGCGGCTTTTACCCACAAAGTCGAAGATCACTTTACCCTTTGAGTTCACCGTCACGTGCCGGTTCCCGAGGGTTGTAATGCCGTATGTCCGGTACTGCTTGACGCTGCGGTCGGTTCCCATGCGGATGTAAAGCGAATTGATGAGCCGCGTCATTATCGCCAGAACCTTTTCGCGGGGAAATCCGTCGAGCGATATGTGTTCGTTGGTTTTCCGCCGAAGCTGCGGCATATACTCGCCAAAACGCTCGATCTTGGCAAACTTTTTTCGCTGCTGTGTCTCGGCAAATTTTGGGTGATATATATACTGGAGCCGCCCGCTGGTGTCGATGCCGACCGCTTGCAGCTTGCCGCCGGACGCCGGAGATATGCGAACGTGCCGCCAAGCCGGTGGTACTACGAGGGATCTGATCTTTTCGAGGGACGCGTCGTCAGTGATCCTCTGGCCATCGTGGGTAAAATAGCTAAATCCACGCGCCATTGTGCCTTTGCGTCGCCACCATTTCGCACGGCGGCCTTTTTCGACCAAAAGCTTGATTGTCAGGTTTTCCGGTGGCAAATGGTTATCTCAAACTCCGTTAGGTAATATCTAAACTCATCCGGAAGCGCGTGTATGTTCCCCACCGTACAGAGAATTGAGCCGCGTGAGCGGACAATTGCTTGTCGTGTTGTATAAATATGTATGAGCGCAATTGAGATGATCTTGAACGCTTCCGCCGGAAAGGACAGCGATGATGATACGACCGGCGAGCTCACTAAACTTTTCGAGAGCCACGGCATTGAGGCTCGTATCAATGAGGCAGGATCGGGGGAGGAACTTATCGGTCTTGCAGAAAGTGCGGCTGAATCCGACGCAGATACGGTCGTTGCGGGCGGCGGTGATGGAACGATCAGCGCCGTCGCGGCTACCATTGCCGGTACAGGAAAGAAATTGGGCGTGCTCCCGTTGGGAACCCTCAACCATTTCGGAAAGGACCTCAACATCCCCGCAGATCTTGCCGCGGCTGTCGATGTGATCGCCGCCGGCCATACGATCGACGTCGATGTCGCCGAGGTCAACGAACGCGTATTCATCAATAATTCGAGTCTCGGCTTGTATCCTGACATGGTGCGGGGTCGGGAGCTGAGACAGCGGCTGGGTTTCGGCAAATGGCATTCGCTTGCACGCTCGGCGCTGACGGTTTTTCGCCGCTATCCGCTGCTCGCCGTGCGTCTCAACGCCGATGGTAAAGAGCTAATTACGCACACGCCTTTTATCTTTATCGGTAATAATGAATACGATATCGAAAGTTTTAGCATTGGCGGCCGCGAGCGTCTCGACGCGGGCCATTTAAGTGTCTACATGACGCGGCGTTCAGGGCGGCTGGCTTTGCTACGGATCGCGATCAAAACAGTTTTTGGCGGCCTGTCGCAGGAAAAGGATTTTCTCAGAGTTATGGCCGATGAAGTTCTTATCGAGACCCGAAAATCCAGCATCCGCGTCGCCCTCGACGGCGAGGTCATGATGATGTCGCCGCCGCTGAAATATACGATCCGGCCGCGAGCAATACGGGTGATCGTGCCCGAGCCGTCTGAAGGCGAGGATGTCGCGTAAATGAAAAAAATCGTCCATTTGTCCGACTTACATTTCGGAGCAGTTGATGAAAGCCTGATCGCACCGCTCATACGTGCGGTCAACGGCCTCAAACCTGATCTGGTTGCGGTATCTGGCGACTTGACGCAGCGGGCACGCTCGTCGGAGTTTATAGCTGCCCGGCAGTTCTTAGACCAACTCGTGACGCCGCAAATAGTCGTGCCCGGCAACCACGACATACCGCTTTACAATATATTCCGACGTTTTATTGACCCGTTAAGAAAGTACCGCCGCTACATAACCGGCGATCTGCAGCCCTCGTACACGGACGAAGAGATCGCGGTTGTTGGCATCAATACTGCACGTTCGCTGACGATCAAAGACGGACGTATCAACGAGGAACAGATCGCCCGGGCCCTCGAACAACTAGGTTCCACGGACAGCAGCATTATCAAGATCGTGGTCACTCACCATCCGTTTGACCTGCCCGCCGGTAGTGACGCTGACGATATTGTCGGCCGAGCTACACTGGCGATGAAAGCACTAGCTTTGTCCGGCGCCGACCTGTTACTTGCGGGACATATGCACACGATGCACACCGGAAGCACGGCGGAGCGATACAACACACCCGAGCATTCGGCTCTGGTCGTTCAGGCGGGAACAGCGACCTCTACTCGTCACCGCGGTGAACCCAACTCATTTAACCTGATACATTGCGAAGATCCACAGATAACTATCGAACGGATTGTCTGGCACCAGCCCTCGAGTGAATTTACAAGTGGGTTAACGGAATCATTTCGCCGCCAAGGCTCGGTCTGGAAACGCATCGAGGATCCTGTTTAGCCGCAATGAGCAAACAGGCGAGGCAATCGGCAATGACAATGCTGTCGGCGACCGCGGGGGCCGTCTGGGTTTCGTCGGTATCACAGCAGATTCGATAGCGGCACGTTTCGGTAGGACCGCGGGAACCTGAGTTCCCTGCGGACACAAAAATGGGGGAGCGAGTCGGGACGTGTTCCCTGACCGACCGGGGGCTGGCAAGCCGGTTTCTACCCTGGCTGGCTCCCCAAATAAAAGACTAGCAGTTGTCGGCTCAAACGAATGTCACCTTTAAGACATAGGGAATAGACACTAGTAAGCGATCGAAGACCGTCATCGGTAAAAAAAGAGGCTGTCTGAAAAGGCGGTCTTTTTTTTGGCGCAAAAAGGGGTGAGAGGCTTTAAAATGTATGAATGAGGAAGAAAGGGAAAGTTGTATTTAAGAGGTATGAGCAGAATCAGCCGCTGTTGCTGCCGCCGAGT
>JBGTII010000017.1:0-3457 GCA_041745735.1 Pyrinomonadaceae bacterium
CCATTGGGCCCCCGACCACGAATTTACCTGTCGGATTGATGTGATATTTGGTTTGATCGTCGAGAAGTTCAGCCGGGATCACAGGCTTAATCACATACTCCATGATGTCGCGGCGAATGTCTTCGATATCGAGATCAGCGGTCTGCGACGATATAACAACCGCCTCAACACGAAAGGGTTGGCCGTCACGATACTCGATCGAAACTTGTGATTTTCCGTCAGGACGCAAGTAGGGAATCGTGCCGTCACGACGAACTTCGCTAAGTTTGCGAGTCAGATTGTGAGCCATCTGGATGGGCATCGGCATCAGCTCAGGCGTTTCGTTACAGGCGTAACCAAACATCAGGCCCTGATCGCCGGCACCGCCGGTGTCAACGCCCTGTGCGATATCCGGCGACTGTGTACCGATAGCGTCGATGACGCTACAGGTATTTGAGTCATAGCCGAATTCAGCGTTGTTATAGCCGATCTCTTCGATAGTTTCACGAATGATCTGCTTGTAATTGACCTTTGCCGAGGTCGTGATCTCACCAGCGACGACCGCTAGACCAGTTGTTACAAGCGTTTCGCACGCAACACGGGCAGTAGGATCCTGTGCCAAAATGGCATCCAAAATCGCATCGCTTATATGGTCTGCAATTTTATCCGGATGACCCTCGGTCACCGATTCAGATGTGAATAGAAAATTTCCGTTACTCAATTGTTTACGTAACTCCTTTTATAGGGTTGTATTAATTGGAATCTTTGATAGATAACAAAACGATAATGATAGCGTTTTACGAGAAAGGTGTCAAAGGGGAATGCGTCAAAGCAAGGGGCTGGGTTTACAGCCTCGTTCCCAACCAGTCGTTGCGTCTGATAGTAGAGATTATGTAATTGAAATGACGAGGATTTCGTGGGTCATCCAATAAGTTCCGGCCAGTCATCAGTTGGCGTTTCAATATCATCTGACGGCTCCTCAGTTGGAGTCGATGATGCAGAAAGATCAATAACCTTTTGCTCGACATAGATAGGACAATCCATTCTTAACGCCAACGCAATTGCATCCGACGGGCGTGCGTCAAGCAATACCGCGTCTCCTCCGCGATCCAGTAGCTCGATCCGTGCATAAAACGTATTATCCTGTAAATCAGTGATTATCACGCTTGCGGCGGATAACCTACACTCGATAATTATATTCCTGAGCAGATCGTGCGTCATCGGCCGCTGCGGCACGACCTTTTCAATCTCTAAGGCAATTGCATTTGCCTCAAAAGCTCCGACCCAAATGGGTAGGACGGTCTCAGACTCAACGCCCTTAAGCACTACGATAGGCGAATTGGTGTTTGGGTCCATTATTAATGCACCGATCTTAACCTCGATCAAATTGCGGTCTGTATCCATGAAAACCTATTGAACCTCACCAAATAGTGAATTTGCCTTGATATCAGTAATACGGACCTTGACTATATTACCTAGTAATTCGCGAGAGCCTTTGAAGTTTACAACCTTGTGGCACGTTGAATGGCCGGTTAACACGGATTCCGAGCGGCTCGACGCGCCTTCAACTAACACTTTAAGCACTTTATTAAGATATCGCTGTAACTGTTTGTTCTGAATATCTTTCTGGGCTTTCTCGAGTTCTAGGAAACGCAGTGCTTTATCCACGTCTGATACATCATCAACCATCTCAAAAGCCGGTGTTCCGGGCCGGGGAGAGTACTTGAACAGATACGCCATATCAAACCCGCAATAATTGACCATTTTGACTGTATCTTGGAAGTCCTCTTCAGTTTCCCCCGGAAAACCTACGATGATGTCAGTAGTAAGAGCGATATCGCGGTTCGATGCCTTGATGCGATCGATCTTTGCGAGGTATTTCTCGATCGTATGGCCGCGCTTCATGAGTTTAAGCACCCGGCTCGATCCAGATTGCACCGGTAAATGCACCCAATTGCACAGATTTTCGTGTTCTTCGATCGCTTCGACAATATCATCGTTAAAATCGCGGGGAAATGAGGTGTTAAATTTAATACGCTCGATCCCTGTGGCGGCAACCGCTCGCAAAAGCCTTGAAAACGCCGACTTCCCTGCAAATCCTTCGAGCCCCGCCTCGGTTTCGGGCTTATAACTATTGACGTTCTGGCCGATCAGATGCACTTCTTTGACGCCGTTTCGACGCAGTTCGAGCACTTGGCTAATAATATCGGTCGCGGGCAGGCTGCGTTCCCTGCCCCTTGAAAACGGCACGATACAATAAGTGCAAAACTTGTTACAGCCCTCAATAATGGGCAGAAAAGCGACATATGGCGAGTGACGGTGAGTATCGGCGACGGTCCAATCGTATTCGTCCTCGCGTTCGTCAACGTCAAAATAGCGGCCGTTCTTTATTGCTTGGTCTATCGCCGTCGAAACACGGCCAACTGCACGAGTTCCTAGCACGAAATCGACACCCTCAATCTTATCAAACAGCGTTTCGCCCTCTAATTGGGCGACGCAACCCATAACGCCGATGATAGGTGTGGGCCGGTCTGCGTGGCGGATGCGGCCAACACGGGAATACAATTTATGCTCGGCTTTCTCGCGTACGGAGCAGGTATTGAGTATGATGATATCAGCCGAATTTTCATCAGTTGTTACGTGATAACCGTCTCGCGCCAAGGTGCCCGTGACGCGTTCCGAATCGGACACGTTCATCTGACAACCCCAGGTTTCGAGAAAGACTTTTTTCATCAATGTCGCAAGATACCAGCCCAAAACCCGCTAAAACACGCGACTTTTGCCATCTGCATTTGCATTCAGATTATAGCCTGTTGCAAAGCACAATCCAACTTAAGCCTCTCGCGAAGCGGCTAAATGAGTTGGAAATGTCGTCGTGTGCGATCACGGATTACGGCAATATGTTTGGTGCGGTCGCGTTTTTTAACGCGATGACCTACAACGGCATCAAGCCGATCATTGGGTACGAGGCTTATTTCAGGTTTGACAGCCGGTTTGAGCGCTCTACGGCCGTAAATGCGGGCGAACGGGCCTATTACAACCTGATCTTGCTGGCAAAAGACATCGAGGGCTATAAGAATCTCGTCCATCTGGCGTCTAAGGCCTACACGGACGGGTTTTACTATAAACCTCGAATCGACATGGAACTGCTTGCGGAGCGAAGTGGCGGTTTGATAGGGCTTTCCGGCGGCATGCATGGCCCGATCGGCCATTTTCTGTATAACGATGATCAGAACCGAGCTTTATCCAATTCAACGGCGCTCGAGGAGGTGCTGGGAAAAGGTAATTTTTTCCTTGAGATCAGCGATAGTCTGACTGAACAAGGCAGGAAGCTAATAAAGGATACGTCGGAGCTTTCGAAAACAAGCGGCATACCGCTCGTTGCGACCAACGATGTCCATTATCTAAATCCGGACGATGCACGTGCTCAGCAGATGCTTATCTGTATTGGCGAGGGTCGTACGATCTCGGAAACGGT
>JBGTII010000018.1:0-11062 GCA_041745735.1 Pyrinomonadaceae bacterium
TACGTTGCCGAGCTAAAGATCGACGGGCTTTCGGTGTCGCTGCATTATGAAAATGGCATTTTGGTCACGGGGGCGACTCGTGGCGATGGTTCGCAGGGCGACGAGGTGACGCAAAATGTTAAGACGATACGGTCGATCCCGTTGAAACTAAAGGCTGATGCTCCGGCACATGCTGAGGTTCGCGGTGAGGTGTTTTTATCGCGGTCGCAGTTTGCCAAGATCAACGCAGAGCTTGAGATGCAGGGCGAAAAGACGTTTGCCAATCCGCGTAATTGTGCGTCGGGGACGCTCAGGATGCTCGATTCGGCTGTGGTGGCTTCGCGTCGGCTGGATATGTTTCCGTATGATGCATTTACAGGAAACGCAAAGATGTTTGCGACGCACGCAGAAGTCTTTGAGTGGTGCGGCCGTAATGGGTTTAATGTAAATCCACATCGGCGCGTTTGTGCTGATTTTGACCAACTCGCGGCGTTTATCGCCGAGATGGAAACGGTCCGTGACGGGCTCGATTATGAGATCGACGGTGTGGTCGTAAAGGTCAATTCGACCGCGCTGCAGGACGAATTTGGCACGACGACAAAAGCCCCACGTTGGGCGATCGCTTATAAATATCCGGCTCGGCAAGCGACTACACGTTTGCTTGGTATCGGCATTCAAGTAGGACGAACGGGAGCTTTGACGCCGGTCGCGCATCTTGAGCCAACGCTGTTAGCAGGGACGACCGTCGCCCGGGCATCGCTTCACAACGAAGACGAGATCAAGCGTCTCGACCTAAAGATCGGCGACCACGTCATGATCGAAAAAAGCGGCGAGATCATCCCGCAGGTGCTGTCGGTCGTCACAACAAAACGTGATGGCAGCGAGACCGTGTTTGAGTTTCCGACCGTTTGTCCCGTTTGTGATTCACCCGCTGTACGCCCCGCAGGCGAGGCAGTTCGACGCTGTACAAATGAGATCTGTCCGGCGAAAGTGAAGGGCCGTCTCGGTTATTTTGCATCGCGAAAGGCAATGGACATCGAGGGTCTGGGCGAGGTTTTGATAAACACGCTTGTCGATAACGGCTCGGTCAAAGATGTCGCCGATCTCTATAATTTGACCGTCGAACAGATCGCTTCGCTTGAGCGAATGGCCGAAAAATCGGGCACGAATCTGATCGATCAGATCGAGGCGAGTAAGACTCGAGGGTTGCAGAGACTGCTTTACGGCATCGATATCCGCCACGTCGGCGAGCGTTACGCCAAGCTACTCGCAAATCATTTTCGCAACATCGACCGCCTTGCCGAGGCGAGCATTCAGGAGCTCGACGACATACATGAGATCGGCCTAGCCGTTGCCGAGAGCGTCTATGAATGGTTTCGCGATGAGCGAAATATTGATCTCGTCGCACGGTTAAAAGCCGCCGGCGTCAAAACAGAAACAGACGCCGCATCGACAGCGTTGCTCGACGAGAGATTTCAAGGCAAAACCTTTGTCCTCACGGGTAAGCTCGAAAATTACACCCGCGACGAGGCGGCCAAACTTATCGAAGACCGCGGGGGCCGTGTCTCTTCGTCTGTCAGTAAAAATACGGATTACGTCGTCGCCGGCAGTGATGCCGGCTCGAAATTGACGAAAGCCGAAAGTTTGGGCGTGGCTGTACTATCCGAAAACGATCTAGCGGCGATGATTCAATAGCTGAAAACATATATTATTTACCTTATGAGCGACTTTTTTACAGCAAATATAGCGGATGCGGACCCAATTGTTAGCAATGCGATCGATGACGAGGTGCGGCGGCAGACGGACGGGCTGGAGTTGATCGCGTCGGAAAATTTTGTGTCCGAAGCGGTGCTCCAGACGATGGGCACGGCTTTTACGAACAAATATGCCGAGGGTTATCCGGCAAAGCGGTATTACGGGGGGTGCGAGTTTGCCGACGTTGTCGAAAATTTGGCGATCGAGCGGGCAAAAGAGATCTTTGGTGCCGAGCACGCAAACGTCCAGCCGCACAGTGGTGCACAGGCAAATATGGCCGTGCTGATGACGGCCCTCGACCATGGCGATACGATCTTGGGGATGAATCTGTCGCACGGCGGGCATCTTACGCACGGGCATCCGCTCAATTTTTCGGGCATTAATTACAAGGTTGCGGACTACGGCGTGCGGCGTGACACCGAGCGGATCGATTACGACGAGCTGCAGCAAAAGGCTGAAGAATCGCGGCCGAAACTGCTGATCTGCGGAGCGTCGGCATATCCGCGGACGTTCGATTTTGCACGGATCGGCGAGATCGCCGAGAGTGTCGGGGCCAAGGTCATGGCCGATATGGCGCATATTGCGGGGCTGGTCGCGACTGGATTGCACCCTTCGCCGGTGCCGCATTGTGAGTTTGTCACGACGACGACTCATAAGACTTTGCGCGGCCCACGGGGCGGGATGATATTGTGCCGCGAGGAATTTGCGGCGGATGTGAACCGCAGCGTGTTTCCGGGTGTGCAGGGCGGGCCGCTCGTTCATATCATCGCCGCAAAAGCGGTTGCGTTTGGCGAGGCTTTGCGCAGTGATTTTAAGGCTTATCAGCAGCAGGTCATCGACAATGCACAGGTGCTGGCGGCGGCGTTAAAAGACGCAGGGTTGCGGATCGTTTCGGGCGGCACAGACAACCATTTGCTGCTCGTGGACGTCTTTATGGATGGCAAGGGAATTACGGGTAAGGCGGCGGAAAAGGCACTCGACGAGGTGCATATCACCGTCAATAAAAATACGATCCCATTTGATACGCAAAAGCCGTTTGTCGCGTCGGGCATCAGGCTTGGTACTCCGGCTCTGACGACTCGCGGGATGAAACAGGACGATATGCGTTCGATCGGCGGTATGATCGCTGCGCTGATCCATGAACCTGAGTCCGAAGAGGTCAAGACGCGTGTCCGGCGCGATGTCGCCGAACTGACGGCAAAATTCCCGATGTATCCCGGCCGTTTGAAAGAAAAACGGACGGATGCTACTGCAAGGTAAGTCATGAGAAAGCTTATTGTTACGCTACTTTTTGTCACTTTTCTGCCCGGTTTGGTACCGTCACAGCTCACGACTGACGTTACCCAGAACAGGACGCAATCTACGGAGACCGAGGGGGAACGAGCCGCGCTGTTAGAGCCGCCTGCGGATTTTGTCGGCGACGGATGTACGATGTTTCCGGACGGTAAGTACGGCGACTGTTGCAGGGCCCATGACCGCGATTATTATCGTGGAGGGACAAAAGCCGAGCGAAAGGCGTCGGACAAACGGCTCGAGCAGTGCGTCCGTGACAAAGGTCACAAATTTCTGTCCAAGATCATGTATTTTGGTGTGCGGATCGGCGGCATACCTTGGCTTTCGACCTCGTTCAGATGGGGATACGGCCAGGATTTGAAGACGAAAAGGGATAAGGAAGAAAAGGATAAGGATAAGGATAAGGATAAGAAATAGGGCTATTCGGCCCTACCCTCATTATCAAATTGTTCGAGAATATCTCGGGCCTCGTCCGACTCAAATTCGTAAGCTTTTTGTTCGAGCGTAGCTGCGGCGATCCCGGAATAAAGCGGGTCGTCGAGCAGCGGTACGATGTTTTGGATCGGCATCATGGCGAGAGTTTCATAGGCGATCGCACGGATCTGCGGTAGCTCTGTCTGGCGCACGACCTCGGCGATCTCGCTGGATGAGTAACGCTCGGCCAGACGGTCGGCGAGTTTGTCGAGGCGGTTAAAATCGTTTTCTTTGATCGCCCGGGTCGCGAGCTGGATAAAGACCTCGGCCGATGCCGACTGCGATTCGAGCACACCCACACACACATCAGCGAGCTGATTTAACTCGGTCAGTTTTACCGTGTCCTTACGAATTTCTGGTGTCTTTGACTGTTCGTCGAGAGCGGTGAGCAGACGGCTAACCTCCCAATCGGCGTGTGCATCGTAGGAGAATTTTGAGGTTGGAGTATTTGCCGGGGTCGTTTTGTCGTCTTGCAAGACCCCGACAAGCATTTTTTTTGTGACGGGCCGCAAGCCTTCCCAAACGCTTGCAATTGTCCCGCCGAATTCTTTTATCATCATAACAGCCAGGTTAAGTTTGCAATCGCGAAGAGCGCTTGTCAAGCCGTTTGTTTTTTGGCGACCGCATCACGAAGCTGCGTCTCGACAGCGCGTAACGCAGCCTCAAAATCCTCGCCAGTTTCGTCGAGATGCTCGAGCAAGGCGTAGGGTGCCGTGCTCAAATGTCGTATCTCCCAAGCGATCGCCCCGGGCTGCGGCGGACGCGAAAACCACGCGGCGTCTATGTCGGCATCAGTAACTGAGGCGCCTGAAAATATATCGCCTATTTTCTCTTTTACCGCCGTCGTCAACAGCACACGCCGCAACTCCCAGCCGTATTTTTTGTAAGTGGTGAGGATATCGGTGATGGTTGTCGAGTCGATCATATTGTGATTCTTTGCTGAACTCTCCGATCATTCGCAGAGTATATTACTACGCACGGAATATGCAAATTTTTCAAACGTACCCCACGGTATTTACTAATCCACGCGGCTCGCATATTATCAAATCGTTAATTTAGTGAGGTCACGGTGCGGCCATGAGAAGTTGCCCTGCATGTAATACCCAATATTCGGATGACACGCTTTCTTTCTGTTTACAGGACGGTGCGCCGCTGTTGGCGCCCACGGAAACGGATACGCCGACAGTCGTGCTTGGAGAAACGGAAACCTTTGTTCGCGGGGGCGTAAATGTGCCGGTCAGCGATACTTTCGCGACATCATGGCAGGATAGCCAGGTGACGCATAATGCATCCGCAGCGCCAGCAAGTAAAGGCTCGAAAGCGATGGTCATCGTTCTGTTAGCCGGGTTGGGTTTACTCGTGATCATTGGCGTCGTTGGTTTTGCAGGGTTTGTTTTCTACCAAAATTCGCAACAAACAGCGGCTGTTAACAATTCTAACTTGTCTAACGTGCCGAAGGGTTCTCCGGCCACGGCGACGCCAATCCCGACGGTGGCATCCAATTCGGCTGCGGTCAATGCGGCAACACCACCACAGCCGGTAAATAATGAAGGTGTTACACGGGAGGTCTCATCCAGAATAAATAGCTGGAAATCACAGGCCGAATCGCTTGATCTGAATTCGTATATGGGGCATTACGCACCAACGGTTGATTATTATAAAAAATCGGGTGCAAGCGCCGCATTTATCAGGGCCGACAAGCAGCGTGCTTTTTCAAAATACAGCTCGATCCGTGTCAACATTTCAAATCTTTCTGTTACCACCGACGCGTCTGGACAGGAGGCCACCGCGACTATGAACAAGGAATGGGAATTCCAGGGAAATGGAAGTTCTTCCGGCAAGGTAAAACAGTTGATACGCTTTAAAAAGATAAATGGCCAATGGTATATCACCGCCGAGAAGGATCTGAAAGTCTATTACACGCGATAAAATCCTAATGCACGCTCTCCGGTTCGACGGAAACAATTTGACGCTCGCAGATGTGCCGGTGCCGCAGACGGCTGGCGAGGCACTCGTCCGCGTGACGACATCGGGTATTTGTAACACGGATCTCGAGATCGTGCGTGGTTACGCCGGATTTGAAGGGACGATCGGGCATGAGTTTGTCGGGATCGTCGAAACGGCGGATGACCGGCCTGATCTGGTAGGCAAACGCGTGATCGGCCAGATAAACGCGGGATGCGGTACGTGCGAAAAATGTTCGAAGGGCGATCCGCGACATTGCCCGACGCGGACGGTGCTTGGCATTGTTGGACGCGACGGCTGTCATGCAGAGTATCTTTCGCTGCCGTCGCGAAATCTGCTTGTCTTGCCAGACAATGTCTCGGACGAGCAGGCAGTTTTTGCCGAGCCCCTGGCTGCGGCTTATGGTATTACGGAACAAGTCGATATAACAGACCAAACAAAAGTTGCCGTTATTGGCGACGGCAAACTGGGCCTGCTGTGCGCGATGAGTCTCGCGTTACGGTCGCAGAATGTGACGATCATCGGCAAGCACCCGTCAAAGATCTCTATCGCCGAAAAAGCAGGAGTACGGCCGCTCTTGCTGGCTGATGTCGATGCGAATATATTCAGTTCATTTGATGTCGTAGTCGAGGCGAGCGGATCTGAGTCGGGCTTTGCGACGGCCCTCGATCTCGTGCGGCCGCGTGGCAAGATCGTGCTCAAATCTACTTTTCACGGCACTCCGGCGTGGGCGGCGTCGCGTGTCGTCGTCGATGAAATAACGATCGTCGGTTCACGTTGCGGGCGGTTTGCACCGGCGCTCGATCTGCTGGCGAGTGGCGTCATCGACGTGATGCAACTTATATCAGACGAATTCCGGCTCGCCGACGGCATTGCCGCTATGGAACGTGCTGCTGAAAACGGTGTATTAAAAGTGCTTCTCCGGCCCTAAAACTTGCATCAAAGAAAAAGCATTTTGGTATAATTTTGAGAATACAGACCTTGCCGCCTATCAGGAGAGCTAGCTATGTTCACAAATCTTTCAACTTTTAAGCCTCGCTATACATCAGCAATCTTATTCGTCATTCTTAGTATCTCCGGCAGTTTGATGGCCCAGCCGGATAAGCTGCCGCGATCTTTTGCCGAAATAGCCAAGCGTGTCGAACCGGCGGTCGTCAGCATTGATACAAAATCGGCCCTCACGCAACCCATGGCCAGAGCCACTCCGCAGCCTGGGACGCCCGACGACGTCATGGAGTTTCTACGAAAGCAGATGCAGCAGCGGCCGGTGTATGCGGTCGGGAGCGGTTTTATCGTCGATAAGGCGGGCTATATCATTACAAATCTGCACGTTGTTGACGATGCGACGCGGATAACGGTCAAGTTGGATTCTGGTGAGGAATATACTGCGAAAGTGGTCGGCTCAGACGAGGAAACGGACCTTGCCGTGCTAAAGATCGACGCCGGACGCGACCTGCCGTTCGTAAAATTTGCCGATTCCGACAAGGCTGAGGTTGGCGATTGGGTACTCGCGATCGGTTCACCATTTGGACTCGCAAAAAGTGTGACTGCGGGCATCATCTCGCAAACTCTGCGAGAAACGCCGGGTTCGTCAGCATTTCAAAAATTTATCCAGACGGATGCAGCTATCAATCGCGGCAATTCGGGGGGGCCGCTTGTAAATATTGACGGCGAGGTTGTCGGCGTTAATTCACAGATCGCGACCTCGACGGGCGATTACAACGGCGTCGGGTTTGCACTGCCGGCTCGTGAGGCGTCTTATGTTTATGGCCAGATCATCAAAAATGGCAAGGTTAGGCGCGGCTATTTAGGGGCCTATTTGGATTCGGTAAAGGTTGAGTTTGCAAAGGTTTATGGGCTTGCGGACACAAAAGGCGCGATCGTCACGGACATTCGCGACAAGCAGAGTCCGGCAGCACTTGCCGGTTTGAAGATCGGTGATGTGATCACTACATTTAATGGCCAATCCGTGTTGTCGGCTCAGGACCTGATCGCAAAAGTTGCCGTTACACCGCCGGAACAATCTATTTCGATCAACTATCTGCGTGAGAACGGAGCGGCTCTTGACCCCAAAACCGCGACAACAAAACTTGCCGAGCGACCGGTGTCTGAACGCGTTGGCGGCAACAATGAACGCCGCAAATTGCCGATCGACGGCACGGCGGTCGATGCCAAACCATTTGGCCTGACGTTGAGCGAATTGACACCTGCCCTAGCCACGACATATAAGCTTGACGGTTTGAAAGGGCTCGTGATCAAAGAAGTGAGCCTCGCGAGCTTTATCGCTGACGTGCGAAATTCGAGTGGTAACGAAGCTCTGAGCGAGGGGGACCTGATCCAACGCATCAACCGTGTGACAGTGACCGATCTGAAAGAGTTTTCGGCCATCGTTGCCAAGCTTAAAGCGGGCGACCCGGTCGTGATGCAGGTTATGTCGTACAATCCCGTGCTGCGTACGCCGCAGATGAAGGTAGTTCAGTTTACAGTCAAGTAAAAAAGTTCGAGGTTCAAGGTTTAAGGTTCAAAGTTGTTGCTTCTAAGCAGCGACTTTGAACTTTGAACTTTTGAGCCTTAAACTATTTGCTTATGGCAAAAGCGAACAAGACCTCGGTCAAGAAATATCACAATTACATCAACGGCGAGTGGGTCAAATCTTCGTCGGGCGAGTGGTTTGACAACGTTAACCCCGCCGATACGTCGGATATCGTAGGGCGTTTTCCGGCTTCTAATGGCGATGATATCAACGCCGCAGTCGCAGCGGCCAAGGACGCCGCGACACGCTGGCGACGGACTCCGGCGCCCAAACGTGCGGAGCTGTTGTTCACGCTTGGCGAGATCCTGCGTAAGAAAAAGGACGAATTTACTCAGCAAATGACCCGCGAAATGGGCAAGGTGCTGAAAGAAGCGGGCGGCGATGTACAAGAGGCGATCGATTGCACTTATTACACAGCCGGCGAAGGCCGACGTTTGCACGGTTTTACGACACCGGCCGAAATGCCAAATAAATTTGCGATGTGCGTCCGCCAGCCGGTCGGCATCTGCGGGCTGATCACGCCGTTCAATTTCCCGATGGCGATCCCTTCGTGGAAACTGATCCCGGCTCTCGTCTGCGGCAACACCGTCGTGCTCAAATCCGGCGAAGATGTGCCGCTTTCGTCACTAAACCTCATTAAGGCATGCGAGCAAGCGGGCATCCCAAAGGGTGTCGTCAATCTCGTCAACGGTGCCCAAGAGCCGGGAGCGGCGCTTGTCGATCACAAAGACACACGGCTGATCTCGTTCACAGGGTCGACGAACACGGGCCGCATCATTGCCGAGGCGTGTGCCCGTGACAACAAGATAGTTTCTCTAGAAATGGGCGGCAAGAACGGGATCATCGTGATGGACGATGCTGATGTCGATAATGCGGTCGAGGGTTCGCTTTGGGGAGCGTTTGGTACGAGCGGGCAGCGCTGCACGGCTTCGTCGCGGCTGATCGTCCACAAAAAGGTTTATAAAAAATTCTGCGAAAAGCTGGTCGAGAAAGTGAAACAGCTTCGCGTCGGCAGCGGCCTGGATAAAAAGACCGAGGTCGGCCCGGTCATCAACGAACGGGCAATGGACAAGATCCTTGGCTACATCGAGATCGGGAAAAATCACGACAAAGCGACGCTTGCTTGCGGCGGCAACCGGCTGTCAAAAGGTGCTTACAAAAACGGCTATTTTATTGAGCCGACAGTATTTACCGACGTCAGCCCGACAATGCGTATCGCACGCGAAGAGATCTTTGGCCCGGTGACGTGCGTAATCCCGTTCTCGACGCTCGACGAGGCGATCAATATCGTCAACGACGTCGCATACGGCCTCTCGTCGGCGATCTACACTCAGGATGTCAATCAGGCTTTTTACGCGATGCAGGAGCTTTACACCGGCATTTGCTACGTAAACTCCGCCACGATCGGTGCCGAGGTTCACTTGCCGTTTGGCGGAACAAAGGGAACCGGCAACGGCCACCGCGAAGCCGGAACGCAGGTGCTCGACATCTTTACCGAGTGGAAATCGCTCTACATCGACTACAGCGGCAAACTGCAAAAAGCTCAGATCGATGATGTGGAGATATAGAAATTCTAGATAAGTCCGAGACGGTCTGCTGCTCGTGCCAGGGCTTTATCTTTGGTCCAAATTGTTGCGTGGGCGAGCATTGCCGATGCTATTAGGTGTACGTCAACCGCCCCGAGACCTACTCCAAAGAGAGTCTCATTTGCGATGAGATCAACCATCTCAGTATGTGTGGCAACCGGAGCGAAGGTCAGGGCTTCGAGGTTCTCGATAATTATTGATCGCTCTTTCAAATAACCACAGGCCAATTCTTGGATGACCAGCGGGTGTGTCAGAACCATTCCATCGTCCAAAAGATAAAGCAGACGCTTTTCCGGGGCCCGAAGATGGTCGATCCATACGGAAGTGTCGATTAGTATCATCGGCGTCTGCGGCCTGCTTTAGCTTTCGGGTCCGATCCGCCCAATGCCGCCAGACGTTCACGTGCCTTTTTTTCGATCAAGGCTTCTAGGCCAGCGTGGATCAAAGCGGTCTTTTCCTTGATGCCGGTTATGTCGGTGGCTGTTTTCAGAACTTCATCTTTAATAATTACCGTAGTTCTCATGCATATAAGTATGCATATATTGTATGCATGCTGTCAAGCAAAACCGTTCAGATGTTGGGTTCACGGATTTGAAAAAAATACCCCGGGAGGATTAGAATCATCGAAAAAAATATGTCAATTATGGCGGCAAGAGAAATCCTCAAGCATCGTTTCGGTTACGACGAGTTTCGGATGAACCAGGAACCGGCGATCGGGGCGGTGCTTGGTAAAAAGGATTGCGTGGTGCTGATGCCGACCGGTGGCGGAAAATCGCTGTGTTATCAGATACCGGCGTTGATGCTCGATGGTTTGACCGTCGTGATTTCGCCGTTGATCGCATTGATGAAAGATCAGGTCGATGCCCTGCGGGCCAATGGCGTCGAGGCGGCTTTTTTGAATTCAACGCAGACGGCGGCGGAGCAGGTCGAGGTTTTTCGCGATGTACGGAGCGGGAAACTAAAGCTGCTTTATGTAGCCCCCGAACGGCTTTTGCAGAGCGGCGATCAGTTTCTCGATTTTCTGCGGGGAATCAATATTTCCTTGTTCGCTATCGACGAGGCACACTGTATTTCGAGTTGGGGGCATGATTTCCGGCCTGAGTATCTGCGGCTTGCTACGCTTAAAAAAGAGTTTCCATCCGTGCCATTGATCGCCCTAACTGCCACGGCTGACAAACTCGTCCGCAAAGACATTTTCGAACGGCTAAATATCCCGAATGCGGAGCTTTTCCTTTCGAGCTTTAACCGGCCAAATATTTACTACGCTGTCGAGCCAAAGCGAAATTCTTACGGCCAGTTGCTCGACTATCTCGACAAACGAAAGGACGAGAGCGGTATTATTTACTGCCTGAGCCGCAACTCAGTCGATTCACTGGCGGCGGATCTGCGTGACGAGGGGTTTAGTACTTTGTCTTATCACGCGGGGCTCGATAAGGAGACTCGCGATAAACATCAGGAGTCTTTTCTATAACACGAA
>JBGTII010000019.1:0-12383 GCA_041745735.1 Pyrinomonadaceae bacterium
CTTCGACGTCGTTGCGTTTTCCATCTCATTCGAAACTGACTATCTGAATATGGCCCGGATGCTGCAGCTGGCGGACATTCCCGTCTGGGCCCGCGAACGGGACGAACATCACCCGCTCGTCATCATGGGCGGTGCAGCTTCGTTCCTAAATCCCGAACCTATTGCAGATTTCACCGATGTCATCGCCGTCGGTGAGGGCGAGATACTTGCCCATCAGCTGATAGACGCGATTTTTGAAAACGAGACCAAGGACGAGATCTTGCTGGCTCTCGCTCAGATCGGACGAGGATTTTATGTGCCGTCTCTCTACGACGTGGTGTATAACGACGACGGTACCGTCTTTGACTACCTTCCTAATGAAATGGGCGTTCCTAAGCGTGTCGGTCGCGCCGTCGCGTCGGTGAATCCTAAGGAAGGGACGCTACGGCGGGCAATGAAACGGGGTGAGACAGAGCTTGCCGAGTTTCTTATTAATCAGGAAACGTTTTGTCCGTCGACCGCAGTTTGGTCTCCCGAAGCCGAAATGGGCGACCGTCTGTTAGTGGAAATCTCACGTGGATGTTCGCAAGGCTGCCGGTTCTGCTGGGCCGGCTATAACTACTATCCCCCACGGGTCGTACCAGCCAAAGACATACTCGCCAAGGCCCGCGAATGGCGGCATAAAACAAACAAGATCGGCCTCGTCTCGACCGCCGTCTGCGACCATCCTGAGATCTCGACCATTTTACGGGAACTACGGGCGATGGATTATCGGATCTCAGTCTCAAGCCTTCGGCTCGATCAGATCTCGGACGAGTTGCTTGATGCACTCGTCGCATCACGTGACCAACAGATCGCCGTCGCACCGGAAACCGGCAGTGATAGATTACGCCGCGTAATAAATAAGAATCTGACCAACGACGAGATCGTCGATATCTGCGGAGCTGTATTTGACCGCGGGATGCTGACAGTAAAGCTCTACATGATGGTAGGGCTACCGACCGAGACGCAGGAAGATCTCGATGAGATGTTTGTCCTAGTCGAGCGGATCAAGGACCGGATGCTGGAAGCCGGCAGAAAGATCGGACGTGCGGGCAAGATCATCCCATCGCTCAACGGTTTTGTGCCAAAGCCAAATACGCCGCTGCAATGGGACGCCATCTGTGATGAGCGTGAGCTAAAACGCCGGATCAAATACGTCTGCAAGGGACTCAGCAAGATACCCAATGTCGAGGTTCGCTTTATGTCCTCGCGTATCGCCCACGAACAGGCACTTTACTCATCAGGCGACCGTACAGTCGCGGCTGCGATCGATGCGGCGGCCCGTAATGGCGGCGACCTTGATCGAGCTTTGCGGGAGACGGGCATTGATTCGGCTTTTCATACATCCCGTGACCGCAGTTACGACGAATTTCTTCCTTGGTCGATCGTCGATTCTGGGCTGTCCTTCGAGTTTCTCAAGACCGAACATGAAAAGGCCCGAGAGTCACTCTCGAGCCTTCCCTGTCCTGCGGTTGAAAAATGTACCACTTGCGGCGTCTGTCCGAGCACCTGGCTGGCGGACGCCCCCGAGGCTCTTGTAAATATCCAGCCTCTAAAGATCAAACAACTGCTCCGCATTCCCGCTTCGGCAGGTACGATCTAAGGATTGTTCCAAAAGCGATACTCAAATACTAATACTGTTTCATCAAAAATCCTGTCGGTGTCGCCGTGTGGTCAAATTTGTACACATATTTGTACATGCCGAACGGCAAAATATGAACCTCTTTTGAATAAGTGACGTGTGCTGTCAAAGCATTTCCCGCCTGTTTGACATCGACAACTGCGTCGGCCGGAATGTCATTTATTGCGATCGCCTTAGCAATTCGGGCCTTTACATTATCGACCGGGTTCAGTTTGCCCGAGATCGCCAAGCCCTGCAGGACCGCCGTACTCATCTCAGTTTTAAGACTTTCCGCATTGTATGCGACAGGCACGTAGTTCAGCCCCGCGTTCCCAAATAGGATCAGAGCGAGCACAATTATCACAAATTTTACGCCGGCACTGCCGCGTTCGGATTCGCGATTCTTTGCAAGATTATTCATTTCGTTAACTCCTGAGTTAAAAGGGCAAAAAGTTTATGCCCATTTAAGAAGAAGTTTTTTGAGAACTGACTTGGTGGTAGAGATCGGGAAATCTGCCTGGGAACGGATCACTGGTTTGCCTATGCCCTTTAACAGTACCATTTGCAGCGAACCGGACAGATATTTTTTGTCAAACCTAAACGCCTCAAAAACTTCTTGGCTGTCGATGCCGGCGAGCGGCGGTAGGGCACCGACGCGATGCACAACATCGTATAACAATTTTATATCTTTTTCACCAATTAGTGCAAGAGATTTCGATAGCTCAGCGGCGAACAAAATGCCGTACCCGACAGCCTCACCGTGCTTGAGATATTTGTAATCTGTAACCTTTTCGAGGGCGTGCGCAAGTGTATGTCCAAAGTTAAGGATTTTGCGCGACTTCGCGTCGAGACGGTTTGAAGTTTCGCGTTCGTCCCCGGCAACTATCAACGCCTTAAATGACACGTTGGCCGATATCAAATTTGAAACATCAGATCTGAATTTTTTGTTGTTTTGATGATTTGAAAAGTCTTTGATAGGAAAATCGGAGAGAAATCTGCTGGTTGGTTTCAACAAAGCCTTACCGGATAACGCTCCATGTTTTATCGCTTCATAAAACCCGGCGGTGAGTTCGCGGGTTGGCAGTGTTTGGAGCGTTGCCGTGTCGATCAAAACGCCTTTGGGCTGATGAAACGCACCGATCAGATTCTTGCCCGACGATGAATTAACTCCGGTCTTGCCCCCGACCGACGAATCTATCATCGAAAGCAGCGTCGTCGGGATCTGCAAAAATGAGATGCCGCGTAGATAAACAGCCGATGCAAAACCCGCGAGGTCGCCGACCACTCCGCCGCCAAGAGCAACTACAGCGTCGGTTCGTGTAAGGCCTGCTTCCGTAAATGATTTCAACACAGCCTCTGTAGATCGCAGATCTTTGTACTGCTCGCCGTCCTTCATCAGGAAATGCGTGACGGTAAAGCCTGACGCAGTGAGGCTTTCGACCGTTTGCCGGCCGTAGAGCTTGAAGACGGTCGGGTTTGATACTATGACGATTCTTGCGGCATCTTTCCCTAGGCATTTTTGCGCCCATTTGCCGCAATCAGCGCGAAGGTCGTGGCCGATCTTGATCGTGTATTCAGCAGAAAGGCCGGTAATTTTTATCTTTACTTGATTCGATGCCATTGCACAATTTTAACCAAGCAACCTGCCTATTGTGTCCGCCAGACGTCCCGCCAACGCTTCAATGACGGCCTGGTCTTTCCCCTCGATCATCACGCGTGCGAGGTTTTCCGTGCCGGAATATCTCAGCAGCAACCGACCGGTGCCATCCAGCTCGTATTCTACGTGTTTTGCGGCAGATGCAATCTCCGGCACCTCGGCAAAAGGACGTTTTTCTGCCACTTTTACATTTTTGAGTATCTGCGGGTACTGGACAAAACCGCTTGCCGCATGGGAAAGCGACACGCCTTTTTCGGTCATCGCCCGCAGCAGCAGTAACGCCGTCATCATACCGTCACCGACTAGGCTGATCTCCGGAAATATTATGTGCCCTGATTGCTCACCGCCGATCTCCGAACCCGTCTTGAGCAGAGCTTCGAGTACATACTTGTCCCCAACATCCACCCTCATCAGCTCGACACCGCGCGATTTAAGAGCGAGTTCGAGCCCCAGATTGCTCATTACGGTCGCAACCACGGTCGAATTGGCAAGCTTGCCGTGGCCTTTCAAATACTCGGCAAGTATCCACAGCGTCGCATCCCCGTCTATTATCTTGCCTGCCTCATCGACAAACAGGGCACGGTCCGTGTCGCCGTCAAATCCCACCCCGAGATCTGCTTTTTGCTCGACAACCTTTGCCTGAAGATGTTCGACATGGAGCGAGCCGCAATTTTCGTTTATGTTGCGTCCGTCAGGCTGGTCGTGGATCGCGATCACCTCTGCACCGAGGTCAGCAAAAAGCGGTGGAGCAAACGCGGACGCGGCACCGTTTGCACAGTCGAGGACTATCGTAAGCCCGGCCAGTGAAAGGCCCGTAACATTGCTCTTGAGGTGATCAATATAACTCGTGTAAAACTCGTCGGTTCGGCTTGTGTCGATCTCGACATCCTCGCCGTCAGTGTCGGCCGCCGCAAATATATCTTCTTCGATACGGCTTTCGATATCGCGGTCGATCTTTTTGCCATCGGGCAGAAATATTTTGATACCGTTGTCGTAATAGGGGTTATGCGATGCGCTGATGACAATTCCGGCGTCAAAGCTAAATGCGCTGGTCAGATACGCGACTCCCGGCGTGGTGATCACTGCCGCAGATTCGCACTCAGCGTTCTCTGATGCAGCTCCGGCATGAAATGCCTGCTCGATCCAGCAGCCGGATTCGCGAGTATCGCGGCCCGTGATAAACCGGGGAGCACGACCCAGCGACTCTGTAAACTGTTGTGCGAGCGAGGCTCCGATCGTCTTAACGGTTTTCTCGTCAAGCGGAAATTCACCGGCGAGTGCACGGATACCGTCTGTCCCAAAAAGCTTTCCCATATTAAGCTACAAAAATGCCTAAAAATGTAATTTATACATTACTGCGCACATCTTCACAATCCCGCAATATCCATAATATTTTCTTATAGGTGCAATAAATATTTCGAAAATGGTTGACAACCGCCTGTCGTTTGAGAGAATCTTATAGCAGTCGGCCTTGAGTTAACAGAAAACTGCACACCGAACTATCTTCCCGCAGCAACCATCACTATGAAAAAATACGTTTTTTTAAGTTTTACCGTCCTTGTTTTTTCGGCCGTTAGCGGACTTTCGCAGTCCACATTGATGCAGCCGATCCCCACGCCGTCGAGGGTCATTGTCACAAATACTATTCCGCAGACGCAGCCGGTGCGAACGCCGACACCATTTCCGCGACCTTCCGCAACGCCGATCATAGTCGGCGGTTCAATGGGCGGGTCGAATACAACCGCGCAATCTAGCAATCTTAATTACAAAGGCCTAAGTTTTTCACAGATCAAATCAAAGCTCGCTGAGGCACGACGTTATCTAACGGCTCGCCCGCTCACTATCGCATCGAGCGAACCAACAGGGATGCCGATCGTCCAGACGGGTGTGATTCGCGTCGCTTTTTACGACAACAAGACGCGGCAGATGGATTCGTATGTGCTAACCAAAGATCAGTTTCTGGCCCACGGACTAGCCACGGTTGTTATCACGGCAAACGGCAAGCAGTATGTATCGCGGACGATCCGCGGCAATGGTGTAAATACGCCGCTCGTCATTACCGATCAAAGCGGCCATGAGCATCTCCCCTTGATGGTGCAGTACCCGAGAGAAACTCGCGGCGTGTTGACCGAGATGGCATATTACGTTTCGAGCCACCCAGAGTTGACCACCCCTGAGGTGGTGAACGCCGGCCGCTTTTACGTTCGCAATACGATCGACGTCGCCCGCGAACAGCTCAAGGCCAAAGGACTTTTCATCCAACCAAAGATCGCGGATATTGCCGAGCGTCTCGCGACGGTCGAGCATGTCGATCACCTCAGATTTCGCACCGAGTTTCACCCAAATATCTACAACGATATTTTTACGCTATACGCCCTGAACGAAGGCCAGACCTATCGGTACTCGGTCAGCTCGGCCGGTGCCGGCGGCATGGTGCAGATGATCCCGCCCACCTATCGCATGGTACGGGCGAGATATCCTAACGCCGCTCTGATGCCTGATTTTGTCGAAGGTATGCGCAATCACGTTAACGCCTCACAAGCGATGCTGCTGTATATGCAAATGACATGGAACGATCTGGCAGCCAGCCCGACGGTAGCAAACGCCATGGCGACGGGTATTGCTACACAGGAACAGCTCATGGCCGCCGGTTACAATTCGAATCCAGCAAAACTCCGTAGATATATCGATCGAGGCGGAGCAAGCTGGCGGTTTCTAATACCGCGTGAGACGCAGATATATCTGCAGATATGGTCGTCGCTCGAGCGTGCCGTTCCGCTGACGCCGAGAAAGCAGTAATCTAAATTAAAATGTATGATGAATTAAGAGGCTCGTAAGCGCCTCTTTTCAGTTTGGTCCGGTCCGGACCAGGTTGAGCCAAATTAGTTTTGCGACATTGCGTTTGCCGCGACCTTTGCGACTTCGGCCTGAACATCGGTAAAATTCTTTTCGACAAGATTGCTCCCCGAAAAAAACGAATCGGTTGTGACTTCGAAAACGGCGAACGGCGGCGGGATGAGGCTTTCCATCTGCTCGCGGTTCCCAAACTCGACCTTGGCGGTGCTCAGCCCCCAAAGGTCCCCGAGATAAACGTCGAAAGAGAACGACACGCGGTCAAATTCGTGAAAGTAGCGGTTTTTGCGGATCTCTCTACCCTCAAATCCTTCAAATGCGGCATATTCCGCTTCGTTCAGATGGATCTCGGCGAGCTTTGTGATCGCACCTTCTTCGGTGGTTACCGCAAACCGCTGCTGCAAGATCCGCGTCCATGCTTTCGAATAGGGGTCCCGGATCGCTCGGAGCCTGATGCGGGTATTTTCGATGTAGTTATCAAAGATCTGCAGATGGCTGCTCGCCCGGGTGAGCGGTTCGGGCAGGCTCTCGATCAGAAACAGGCGATTGAGTTCGGTTTGGGCGGTATTGTTCATTTTCCTTAAATTTATTATACTCGTGAATTCGATTTATCTTGGAGAGACGAGACCTATGACACGTAAATATTTTGTATTATTTTTCGCTTTTACACTGTTTATCGCAGCTTGTGGCGGCGGCACGACCACGCCGAACGCGAACGGCGGTAACGGCAATACCGCTGGTGGTAATTCGAACAACCCGCTTGCGGTCACGACGCCGACGCCGGAAACCACGACCAACAACGCACCGACGCTAACGCCGGTATTCAAAGCGTATTGCGACGCGATGATCAAAAAAGACGAGGCCGCTCTGCGTAAGATCTATTCGTCCGACACGATCAAAGATTTCGAAGACCAGATGAAAGCCGACAAGATCAAGAGCCTGATCAAATTTCTCGAAGACGATCCGGTCTCAGGCAAGATTTGCGAGGTTCGCAACGAGCAGATCAAAGGAGACGAAGCCGTCGCCGAGATCCGTGCCGACAGCTATCCTCAAGGCATCAAGATTGTTTTTGTAAAAGAGGCCGGTGAATGGAAACTGACTAATCGCAGCCCCGCGATTGATTCGGTAAAGCAGACAGCGACAAATCCGCCGGTTGCTAACGCGAATGCAAACGCCCCGAAGAAATAGTTACTTAAGTTTTTGAGCAGTAAAAATGACCCGAAATTTTTGGGGTCATTTTTATTTTTATGGCTTGCAATAAAAAAGAAAGCTGTTAACATTTGGAGTTTGCTTGGTAAGGTAAGAAAGAACTTTTGCCGGGTAAGATACGAAATCTTTGAAGACAGGAAAACTGATATGAAAAACATTATTTTAACGCTGGGCGTTTTGACGCTCACACTCGGATTTATCGGCTGCGGTGCACCTGCGGCTAACAATGCAAACGCAAAACCGGCTAACACCAATGCGAATGCTAACACCACCAACACGAATGCAGCCAACACCGCTGCAAACACCGCGACTGCACCTGCTGCTGACGGCCAGGTCATCAAGATCGAAGAGGCCGGCATTCAGATCACAGTGCCTAAGGGCTTCAAATTCAGTAAAGACGGCGAGGACACCATCGTTCAGAGCGAAGACGAAGGCGTCGATGTCCGTTTCTCCGTCCCTGCTGACGGCGACTATGACAAAGCTGTGACCGCTGCCGCTGGCGAGATTGACGACTATCTGAAGAACGTTAAAATCGATTCGAAAGAAGGCCAGAAACGTGATGTTAACGGTATGGAAGGCACTTCGTTGACCGGTACAGCCACCAACGACGGAGCAGATGTCGTTTGGAACCTGACGATCGTCAAGGCTCCGAAAAAGCCGGTCCTTGTAAACATCTATGCCGACAAATCGAGCCTCGAGAAATACGCGACCCAGACCAAGGCACTTCTCGACAGCCTCAAAAAGCTGTAGTCACAATCTGGTTATAGAAACTAAAAGGCCGCTTCGATTGATCGAAGCGGCTTTTTTTTCTGTGTGAAACATGTAACTACGCCGAGGCGGCTGACGAATACGGCGGCAGTATGACCCTGGCGGCCTTTTCTTTTTTGAGTCCAAGCGCCCAGTCGGCCTGCATTAGCGTGTGGATGTCGCGAGTTCCCTCATAGATCACAGCGGCTTTGCAGTTTCTGAGGTAACGCTCCACCGGATAGTCGTTCGTGTAGCCGTTCGCTCCGTGGATCTCGATTGCCATTGATGCCGCGGTCTCAGAGCGGATCGTCGCCTGCCATTTTGCCATCGACGCGGCTTTTGCCGACGGTAAGCCCATATTTTTGAGATAACCGCACTTGAGCCACAACAGATGCGCCATCTCGTAATCGGCTTCCATATTGGCGATCTTTTGCTTTACAAGCTGAAAATTACCGATTGTCTGGCCCTGTACCTCGCGGGTATTGGCATATGCGACCGATGCGTCACGGCTCGCACGGATCACGCCCGTAGCTCCGGAAGCGACAGTGTAGCGGCCGTTCTCCAGCGAGAACATTGCGATCTTAAAACCTTCACCCTCGTTCCCGAGCATGTCGCTTGCGGGGACGCGTACGTCTTGCAGCGAAAAATAGCCGGTATTGCCGGCCTTGATACCGAGCTTGCCGTGGAGCGTTCCGGATGAGAATCCAGCCATCGTCCGTTCGACTATAAAGCACGAAATGCCGCTGTGGTCACGGTTCTTTTGCTTTTCGGCGTCCGTCCAGCAAAAGAAAAGGAAATGATCGGCAACATCACCAAGCGAGATCCACATCTTTTCGCCGTTCAGGATCCAGTCATCGCCGTCGCGTCTTGCATATGATTTCATGCCGACGACATCGGAACCGGCGTTCGGCTCGGTGAGGCCAAAGGTCGCGAGCTTTTCGCCCTTGGCTTGCGGGACGAGATATTTTTGCTTTTGCTCCTCAGTGCCCCACGAAAAAACGCTCAGCGAATTGAGTCCGACGTGAACCGACATCGCGACCCGCAGAAACGTGTCGCACGCCTCGAGCTCCTCACAGACGATGCCGAGCGAGATATAGTCAAAACCCGCTCCGCCGTACTCCTCAGGGATGCAGACCCCCATTAGGCCGAGGTCGGCCATCTTTTCAAAAACGCTGCGTTCAAAATGCGATTTTTCATCCCATTCTTTGATATACGGTGCGACCTCGCCCGCGCAAAATTCGCGTACGGTCCGTTGCAGAGCCTTGTGTTCTTCGGTCAATTCAAATTCGATCACGATGTGTAATTTCCTTGTCTAAAGTTTTGATATGATAAGCAAACAAGGATTTTATCACTTCGCGTTTCTATTCGCGAGGGGCACCACGCGACCGATGATACCTGTTTCCAAAGCCATCAACATCATAAAACGAGAGACCGGCGTCCTCGGAACCGAACGCGTCAATCTGGCGGATGCGGTCGGTCGTGTCCTAGCAGAAAACATCGTCGCCGATACCGATTTGCCTCCATTTGACCGTTCGCAGATGGATGGCTTCGCGGTGACCGCGTCGGAGACAAGAAACGCACCTGTCACGCTCAAGATCGTAGGCGAGTCAGCCGCCGGCAGTGGTTGGCACAAGGCGATGAAACGCGGCCAGGCCGTGAGAATAATGACCGGCGCACCTGTTCCCGCCGGAGCGGATGCGGTGGCAAAGATCGAGAGCACGAGCGACAAGGACACGCGAGTAACCATTCTTGTATGCGTCAAAAAAGGGACAGCAATTGTCAGAAAAGGCTCTGAGATCAAAAAAGGCCGAGTTGTGATCAAGCAAGGGTCGCTTATCACCGTAAACAACATCGCCACGCTCGCGGCGTTTGGGTATTCAAAAGTTAATATCGGCAAGCGTCCACGAGTTGCCATTCTCGGCACCGGCAGCGAGATCGTCGATATAAACAAAAACCCGGGCCGCGATCAGATACGCAACTCAAACTCTGTAATGCTAAAGGTGATGATCGAGCAATGCGGAGCCGTTGCCGAGACATATCCGATAGCCCCCGACAAGCTCTCAGATTTGAGATCTCAAATTTCAAATTCAGCTACGGGTAGAGATATCCTGATCATCACCGGCGGCGTTTCGGTCGGTAAATATGACCTGACCAAGGCCGCGTTGGTCGAGCTAGGTGCGAAAATATTCTTTGAAAAAGTTCGGTTAAAGCCGGGCAAGCCCGCGGTGTTTGCTCGGCTTGGCAAAACGCTCGTCTTTGGGCTCCCGGGCAATCCCGTTTCGGCGGCGGTGACTTTTCAACTATTCGTTCGCAAAGCTATCATGCAGTTACAAGGTGCGTCACCAACAGACCTAAAGACAGGTTTTGCGATTCTCGGCTCTGACGCTAAAGCCGCGCGGGACCGCGATACATATCTGCCGTCGCGGCTCGAAACGGATGAAGCGGGGCGACTAATTGCCGATACCCTAAGATCGCAGGGGTCGTCGGATCTAATCGGATTTGCTCACGCAGATTCGCTTGTTTTTGTTTCAAAGGGCGAAATAATAAAAGGCGGTGAAACCGCTCCGATCGTATTTTTATAAATGTCAGAACCGAAGGCACTCGCCCATGAGGCGATCCACGACACAGTCGAAAATATTCTGTCTTCAGCAACGCGCGGACGCCTGCTCGACGTGCCGGCAGGCGAAGGTGCCCTTGCCGTCAGATTGCAGCATATGGGCTATCAGGTCGAATGCTGTGATCTCTACCCTGAGATATTCAAGCTCTTTGATGTTGAGATCCGGTCAGGAAATATGGACACGCGGCTGCCGTACGACGACCGGGATTTTAATCATATCGTCTGTGTCGAGGGTCTCGAACACATCGAGAACCCGTCAAATGCGATCAGCGAATTCTCGCGGTTATTAAAGTCCGGCGGGCAGCTTATTGTCTCGGTGCCAAACATAATGAATATCGAAGAACGGTTCAAATGGCTGATCAACGGCTATACGTCACATTTCAAGCCGCTGTCTTCTGAGGTACGAGATGAGATAAGCCGGCTCGTTCCGGGCAGAGAAGAAATGGCGCTGCACATCAATCCCATCGGCTATTCTGAGGTGCGTTACCTGCTGGAAAAATATGGGTTTATCCTCGAACAAACTTACGTTGACAAGGCAAAAGCCCACTCATGGGCCTATCTGCCCATCGTCGCGTTGATCCGTCTCATTAGCCGATTTTCATCTGCGGCAAGCCGGAAAGCCAGATGGACAGCGGAATTAAATTCAAATGAGGTATTATTGGGCGGCAACACTCTGATCTTTAGAGCGACAAAAATATGAGCGAGCTTTCACATTTTGACGACGCGGGAAAGATAAAGATGGTCGATGTTTCAAGTAAAGAAACCACGGTCCGGCACGCAGTTGCCTCCGCACGCGTTCTCTTATCCCAACAAACTCTCAAAACTCTACAAACTCGAAACTCGCCTAAAGGTGATCCGCTTGAGATTGCCCGTATCGCGGGTATAACGGCAGCGAAAAAGACGTCGGAGCTGATCCCGCTATGTCATCAGATCAATTTGAGCAAGGTAAATGTGACCGCTGAGTTCGCCGATGATGGCATTTCCCTCACCGCCCAGGCCGTCACAAACGCGCAAACCGGCGTCGAGATGGAAGCACTAACCGCCGTCTCGGTCGCCGCCCTGACAATCTATGACATGTGCAAAGCGGTGCAAAAAGATATCGTCATCACCGACATTCAGCTCGAATCGAAGACGGGCGGCAAGGCCGACTATCAACGGGGCTAGCCTATCGAAAGGCCGAACTTTCGCATACAATACTCGTATTCGCTTGTAGCCTCTTTAGGAGTTTTTTGCCGCATGAATTACAAGATGAAATACAAGCTCGCCGACGACGCCAAACCGCAAGCCAAGTTGCTTGTCATCGCCACTTTGCTGACCATCGGCCTTTGGTTCATCCCCTACGCCGAATATCTCGTTTACCCGATCCGGCTATTTGTCACGTTTATTCACGAGGGCAGCCATGCTCTTGTCGCGTTTGTGACTGGCGGAGCGGTGCAAAGCCTGACGATCGCTGCTGATGGCAGCGGAGTTGTGTATTCGGCACCATCGGGATTTCTGGGTCAGATATTTACCTCAAGCGCGGGTTACCTCGGCACTACTGTGTTTGGCGTAATGATGCTTTTCCTGATGCGAAAAAATGTCGCTTCGCAAAAGGTGCTTTTCGGCATAGGAGCCGCGGTCGGGATTATTACGATCGTCTTTGGCATCATCTTCCCGGT
>JBGTII010000020.1:0-2137 GCA_041745735.1 Pyrinomonadaceae bacterium
TTGAAACGGCACGCGGCACGACCGATTTTACGCGGGCGAGGTCCTCCAACGTATTTACATCCTTTAGCCCGAGGTGATCGGCAGCGATGTTCATCACAACGCCAATGTCACAATGGTCAAATCCCAAGCCCGAACGGATAATACCACCCCGTGCTGTCTCAAGCACCGCAACATCCACCGTCGGGTCCTTTAACACAAGCTGTGCCGAAACCGGCCCGGTGTTGTCGCCCGCGACGATCTGTTGGTTACCGATATATGTGCCATCCGTCGTGGTAAAACCCACCGTACGCCCGCTGTTCTTGAGAATATGAGCGATCAAACGTGTGGTTGTTGTCTTACCGTTCGTGCCCGTGATTGCAAAGATCGGGATCCGAGCTGGAGTCCCCGGCGGGAAAAGCATATCAATAACGTGCTCGGCAACGTTTCGCCCGATGCCCTCGCTTGGGGCGAGGTGCATACGAAATCCGGGAGCCGCATTGACCTCGATAATCCCGCCGCCATTTTCGCTCAGAGGCTCGCTGACATTCGGCGCGATGACATCAACCCCTGCAACGTCGAGCCCGATGATCTTGGCGATACGCTCAAATAAGAAAACATTTTCAGGATGGACCTCGTCCGTCCGGTCGATCGCAGTGCCGCCGGTCGAGATATTTGCGGTCGTTTTGAGGTATAGTATCTCGCCTTTTTTCAGAACAGTGTCGAGCGTATATCCGGCTTTTTTAATACATCGCTGAGTCTGATTATCAATATCGATCTCGGTCAGCACATTTTCGTGGCCGTAGCCGCGACGAGGGTCGTCGTTGGTTTTGTCGATCAGCTTCTGGATCGAGCTTTTGCCGTCACCGATGATGTGAGCCGGAACACGTTCTGCAACAGCGATCAGCCTGTTATTGACAACCAAAGCACGAAAATCTTCGCCCATCAACTGCTTTTCGACGATGACCCAGCGCGAATATTCTTGAGCTTTTTCAAAGGCGACCTTCGCATCTTCGAGGGTTTTAATACCAACAGTTGCTCCTTTACCGTGATTACCATCAAGTGGTTTGATCACAACAGGATAGCCCACACTATCTAAAGTACTTTCTAACTCATCGACATCTCGAATGCGGTAGCCTTTGGGCACCGGCACGCCCATGTCGCCGAGCAGCTTTTTGGTCGCGTGTTTATTCCCGGCGATATCGACCGAGATCATGTTCGTATTAACCGTCGTGGTCGCTTGGATACGCTTTTGGTGAACGCCATAACCGAGTTGGACGAGCGATTGGTCATTCAGCCTGATGTACGGAATATCACGATGATCAGCCTCTTCAACGAGCGAACCCGTCGAAGGCCCAAACCGCACATTCTCACGGATCTCACGCATTTCTTGAATATTGGCGGCAAGCTCCGCTTTGATCTCAGCCAGGTCTCTGCCCTCTGCCAGATCGAGCCATAAGCGAACTGCCGCACGTCCGGCAAATCGGCCAACCTCTTCCTCTAAGTAACTGTAAACAACGTTATAGATCCCTTTTTCGCCGGTCTCGCGCGTCCGGCCATAACCGGTATCCATACCCGCAAGCGTCTGCATTTCCAATGCAAAATGTTCGATCGCGTGTCCTGCCCAAGTGCCTTCGACGACACGTTTTAGAAATCCACCCGGTTCGCCATAACTGCATCCGTGCGACTGGAGCGAAGGCAGCACATCGATCATTCGGTCGTAAAACCCCTTGATCTTATTCGAAGGCTTTTTCTCATACGCGCCGATATCGAGACGCATGATGATGAGCTTTTTCCAGTAGCCGCTCCAATAATTTGGCCCACGAAGTGTACGAACCTCTAAGATTTCCATAGCAGTAAATTAACCGAGATCGGGTAAAAGGAACTCGTTTGTTGGTTGTATCGGATGACGGTCGAGGTAGTTATAAACCAACCCTTCGCGTAGAACATGAAACTGAACACCACAGATGCTAAACGCTTCGTTATCAGCAACTTCGGCTATTTCATTAAACGTGATCTCTGAGCCGTCAACAATGGTCGTCGAGCCCTGTCCATACACCTCAAGTACTCCCTTACCATCCAAAATGATGGCGGTATTTTCATCGATCCCGATACCGAGATTATACGGATTATAAGACACAGCGGTGATCAAACGGCTTAT
>JBGTII010000021.1:0-3166 GCA_041745735.1 Pyrinomonadaceae bacterium
TCAGGGCGAAATCTTCCCCATCGGCAAACATCAGCAGCGAAACTTCTTTGCCGACGAGACATTCTTCGAGCACGATCCGTTCGGCGGCGTCCGCTCCGACTAGACTCGCCATCTCGTTGATCGCCGCGACGGCTTCGGCACGGTTCTTAGCGACGACGACGCCCTTACCCGCAGCGAGGCCGTCGGCTTTGACGACGACGGGAGTATCCCCATCGTCGAAATCACCGCTTTCGAGGCTCGTAATTGCATCGGCGGGTGAATTGGCAGTCACATATTTCGCTGTCGGCACCCCGTGCCGTGCCATAAAATCTTTTGCAAATGATTTGCTTGCTTCGAGTTGCGCGGCGTCTTTACACGGCCCGATTATTCTAAGGCCGCGCGATTCAAACTCGTCAACAATTCCCAACGCTAGCGACGTTTCACCACCGACAAATGTGAGGTCAACCGCATTCTGTGACGCAAAATCCACCAGTGCGGTAATATCATCCGGCTTAATCGGAACACACTCCGCCACCTGTCCGATACCGGCATTGCCGTTGGCGCAAAAAAGCTTCGACACTCTCGAGCTTTTCCTAAATGAGCGGCAGATCGCGTGTTCGCGTCCGCCCGAACCGATGACTAAGACGTTCATAAAAATGACTCTGCGTGGAAATTGGCTCCTGCGACGCTCTTGACACTAAAATCTGATAGTTGTAAGGTCAGAATCAATCGTCCCAAATTGACTGGTCGGGTCTTGGAGTCAGACAGACATTTTGGGATCGATCATTTAAATTCTCCCGAGCCTACGTGTACGGAGCAGGAACGTCCCATTATGGCTGATAGAAATTTTGCAGTCGCGTTCGAAGATCCAGACGATTCTCCGGAAAATACCTCTGCATTCGAAGATAAGACGATCCCGTGCGTCGATTGCTCCGATGATTTTGTCTGGTCCGTCGGCGAGCAACTCTTTTATGCTCAAAAGGACCTGCTAAACCCACCGAAGCGATGCAAACCCTGTAAACGGGCAAAGACCCGTCGTCTTGCTGATATCGAGATCGCGCAAGCTACTGGAAAGAAACATCGCGTAGATGTCCGTGCGCAATGTGCAAACTGCTCTAAATCGACCACCGTCCCGTTTTTCCCATCACAAGGACGCCCCGTTTATTGTCGCGACTGCTACCAAGTCATGAAAAACGGACATTCGAGCGGAGCAACACCCTGATCAGCCGCCGACGTGAACATTTGGCCGCATTTCCGGATCACTCTCAGCCTGTCTTAATATCTCGCGCGTAACAGGGGCAGTATCTCCCTCACCAAACAAAATATATCTCGCCAAATACATTAGCGGATTACCCTCACTCCAGCCAAAATAAACGTGAGGTATTTTACCCGTAGTGTCCCGCAGATGGAGCAAGAACCCGGCGATCGCGTTGGGTACGGCAGGAGCCTGTGTGCGCAGGATCCGATACCCATCAACATCGATCCCACGGATGAAAAGCTTGCCCTTAAACTCGGAGGCATCGCCCGTCTCGATCTCATAAAACAATATCGGATCGGATGACGGAATGTGGTTATCAACCCGCTTCTCATGTTCCTTAAAGCGGTATTCAGTCATATCGCCCGTCTCGCGACGATTGGTCACGATGCGTATCTGCCCCTCGTCATTGATCTCGTCAATAAATGCCTGCGCCGCCTCATCGAGCTCGATCTTATCGATGCGGATCTCTGTCGAACGCATCGCACGCGAAATGAATGACGCCGCAATAATTGCAAAGATAAAGAATGACGCGATCTTGATACCGCTCGGCTGTTCGATAATACCGACGATGACGGTATAGACAAAGATGAGCGTGATCACGGCAAACGCCATCCAGACCTTTTTGGATTTTCTCCATTCCGATATCGTCACCGCAACAGCCGCAGATGTCATCAGAACCAAAACACCTGTCGCGTAAGCTCCGCCCTGAGCAGTCACATCAGCCTCAAAAAGAATAGTCACGACGGCGCAGATGCCGGTGAATACTAGTACAAGTGGCCGCGTCGCACGTGCCCAATCAGGAGCCATGCCGTAGCGCGGCAAATAACGGGGCACGATATTGAGAAGTCCTGCCATAGCCGACGCACCGGCAAACCAAAGTATTAGGATCGTAGAAATATCGTAAAACGTCCCAAACACCCCGCCGAGCATCGTATGAGCAAGGTAAGAAAGAGCTCTACCTGACGCCTCTCCGCCCGGCTGGAATTTCTCCGCCGGTATAAGCATCGTGGTGATGATACTGCTGCCGATCAACAGGAAACTCATGATGATCGCCGCACCGCTCAGGAGCTTTTTGCCATTTCGAATACGTCCGTCCAGGACCCTGCGTTCTTCGTCTGAAAGGCCGTCGTCTGAAAATTCATGCGGCTGAACCGCGGTGCTTGTGCCGTCCGAACCGCTGACGTCGCTCTTTATCAGAGGCATTACGACGACGCCCGTTTCAAAACCAGACAATCCGAGAGCAAGCTTTGGAAAGAACCACAGCGATCCAATTATCAACCAAAAATAGCTCCCACCCACATTACTGTTAGACCATACCAACTGTTGCCAATTGGTAAAGACCTCTGGCCGCACCCAAAAGATCTCATATAGGCCGAGGCCGATAACGATGACGTTGAGGACAAGAAATGCTGCAACGATGCCAACCGCGATACCGATTGCCTCGTTAAAGCCTTTGAGGAACACAACCCCTAGTAGTGCAATCAGGACAAGGGTCACGATGATCTCGTGGTTGAGAAATTTTAGATGTTCGTGGACAAATGGATTCTCAACTATATGCGCGGTCGCGTCCGCAGCCGAGAGGGTGATCGTTATTATGAAACTGGTCGCAACAAACCCAAGCAGAATGAGGACAAACATCTTGCCCTTCCACCGCGAAAGCAGCTTTTCGAGCATCGAAATCGAACCGTCACCATGCGGGCTTGCTTCGGCAACACGCTTGTACATCGGCAAGGCACCAAACAGCGTGAGCAACACGAGTACGAATGTAGCAAACGGTGATAGAACTCCGGCCGCAAGAAATGCAATACCAGGTTGGTAACCAAGTGTGGAAAAATAATCCACGCCGGTCAGGCACATCACTTTCCACCAAGAGTGTTGGTGATGGCGGCCCTCGGGCTCATGCGGCCCCTCGATCTCCGGAACGCCCCG
>JBGTII010000022.1:0-2109 GCA_041745735.1 Pyrinomonadaceae bacterium
TTGCCGAGCATGACCCAGTAGGCCTTGATGTGGTCGAAGTTGTCGAGCATCAGGCGTGAGACGGCGATGGTCTTGAGATTGTCGATCGCGTCGGGGCCGGGCAGGCTGTCGAGCGCGGTGCCGCTGGGGTAGAACGCGAGAGGGATGAAGCACTGGAAACCGCCGGTCTTGTCCTGCTGCTCTCGGAGTTTTATGAAGTGGTCGATGCGGTCTTCGATAGACTCGATGTGGCCGTAGAGCATCGTGGCGTTGGTCTTGAGGCCTGCGGCGTGCACTTTTCCAGCGAGTTCGAGCCAACGGTCACCGTCGCATTTGTGATCGCAAATCCGCGAACGCGTCGGCTCGGCAAAGATCTCAGCACCGCCGCCGGGGCACGAATCCATTCCCGCCGCCTTGAGCTTTTCGATGACGTCTTCGTCGGACATCTTGTAAAACCGCGCCATAAAATCCAGCTCGACCATCGTCAAGGCTTTGAGGTGCAGCTTTGGAAACTCGCGTTTTAGAGACGAGAAAAGATCGGTGTAATACTCGAAAGGAAGTTTCGAGTTCAGCCCGCCGACGATATGCAGCTCGGTCGCACCTTCGGCAACCGCCGTTCGGGCGATATCGATGCCTTCTTGGACAGAATGCGTGTACGCGTCGGGCTGTCTCGCCCTTCGATAAAAGCCGCAGAACTTACAGTCAGCGACGCAGATGTTCGTGTGGTTAAAATGGCGGTTGACGTTGTAATACGTCGTCAAACCGTGCTTTCGGCGGCGAACGGTATCCGCCAATTTGCCAAGGGCGTTGAGGTCAGTCGTTCTGTAAAGAGACATCCCTTCGTCAAACGTCAGGCGTTCGCCGTCTTCTACTTTGAAGGCGATGTCGATCAGGTTTTTATCAAATGAATACTGCATATGGCTATGCTAGTATTCTACCAAAACATTACGCGATACATCGCGCACTCGGAACACTATGAAATTCGGACAAGTTCCCAATCCTGAAGAGATCGATTTCACCATTCCCGCCGATCATAAAGGCAGCAAAGGTGTTCTGGCCAGATCGAAGGCGAAAGATCTCAAGATCGGGGTCGGCTGTGCTAAATGGAACAAGAAAGATCTGAAGGGGTTTTATCCGAAAGGTGTTAAAGACGAGCTCGAATATTATTCGACTCAGTTCAACTGTATTGAGTTGAATGCCACTTTTTATCGCTTGTTTAAGGCGGATGTTTATACAAACTGGTACGAGGCAGTTCCCGCAGGTTTCAAATTCTTTCCAAAGCTGACGCAATCGATATCCCATTTTCGGCGGCTAAAGGAAGTCGAAGAGCTTGTCGACATTTCTGTTTCAAACATGTCGCATCTGAAAGAAAAACTGGGTATGCCGTTCTTGCAGATGCACAATAACTTTGGGCCAAAGGACCTGGATCGCGTTGTCGCATTTGTCGAGAACTGGAAGCAGTACAAGATGCCGCTTGCGATGGAATTTCGCAAGACCGATTGGTACAACGACGAAGCGGTATCCTCCCAGCTTTACACCTTGCTTGAGAAAAACAAAATCACGAACGTCCTAGTCGATACCGCCGGCCGGCGAGACCTGATGCATATGCGTCTGACCACGCCGACAGCGTTTATCCGGTGGGTCGGGGCCAATGATCCCAAGTCCGATCGGGCGAGACTCGATGAGTGGGCTGAGCGTATTGCCGATTGGAAGGCTCAGGGTTTGAAAGAGCTTTACTTTTTTGTCCACCAGAATATCGAAAAAGAATCGCCTTTGCTGTCGGCGTATTTTATTGAGAAGCTGAATAAAAAGATCGGTTCAAACCTGCAGATCCCCAAAACACTCGATTAGACGATGGTAACGCTCGTACGCACAGATGCGGAGAATACTGATCTTCGTTTGCTTGTCGATGCTCTTGACGCGGAATTGAAGCTGCGCGACGGTGAGGACCATTACTTTTTCGCTCAGTTCAACAAGCTCGCCGGGCTGCTAGGCGTCGTGGTCGCATACATCGACGGCGAAGCCGTTGGTTGCGGCGCATTCAAACGGCATAGCGAAACTGATGCTGAGATCAAGCGGATGTTTGTAAGGGTCGAAAATCGTGGCCAGCGGATCGCGGCAGAAGTGCTT
>JBGTII010000023.1:0-4818 GCA_041745735.1 Pyrinomonadaceae bacterium
TCAAAGATCCGGCGGGCAACTTTTTGAGCCTTACCGCTCGTCGCGAGATCCTTGAGAATGATGGCAAATTCGTCTCCGCCGATACGGGCGACCATGTCCGCAGAATTGACCATGCGGACAAAGCGTTTCGCCGCGACCATCAACACCTTGTCGCCAAGTGTATGGCCGAGGCTGTCGTTGATGTTTTTGAATTTGCGAATATCGAGAAACAGTACCTGAAAACTCGCTTTAGGGTCATTTTTGTAACGCTCGATCAACCTTCGGAGGATGTCGCCAAAATGTTTGCGGTTAGGCAGATCGGTGAGCGAATCGTAAAGAGCCGCATGCTGCAGGTCCTTTTCACTCTTGCGCAGGGCTTCGTTGGCAAGCTCTTCTTTTTCGAGTGAGAGTGTGAGTTGCGAGGCGTGCTTTTCGGCTTCGCGGCGGCGCGTCCGTTCAAGCTCTGCCTTTTCACGTTCGGCAGATTCAGCCTGAGTCATCGCCTCGCCCGCTTTACTTATCGACTGCCGATAACCCAGATAGGCGACACTAAGTGCGACAAAGGAAATAACGCCGGTCGTAAGATCGCCGAAGTGTATCAGCTTATATATGATCCCGGCCAATCCAGCCCCAACGATCTGGGTTAGCGAACTAGAGAAGCAGTCACGACTCCACGTTGTCCAAAGGTTGGAGCCGTCGGATATCGTTCGGACAACGGCCGCTAAGATCGAGGACCCGGCAAATTGAAGTAGAGCGAGGCACATCAAGGTCGATAAGAGATGTGGCGTAGTGCCTTCGACGACCGTCACGAAAGATAATTTTGGAAGATACAGCCATACCAGATAGGTGACCGATATCGCGATGGAGTTGATCGAAACGTTCGTCAGGACCATCAGACGGCTTAGCTGAAAGCCTTTCGACCTGAGATGTAGGCAGCTTGCGAGGTTTTCCAGTGCGGCGACGATTATGGCGGCCGGTCCGCCATAATACAAAAAAGCTAGAAACACAGCAGCGTCCGAAAAACTGATGGCAAATCGCGAATGTGGCATTTCCAGACTCATCCGCGGAGCGACGATCATTGAAAAGGCGATAACGAGCAAGAAGCCCCAACCAAGCGATGGGAGCGAAAGACTGGTCAGAGCCGCAACAAAACAAATTATCCCCAAGAGGACAATTATCCATTTTGCATATTTTAGGTGGGGTTCTCTATTCATAACGGGAGATCGCAGTGGGACGGTAACCGTTGTAAAGCAGACTTTATGCGGAGGATGTAATATCCACCTCAAAGAGTTTAACACGTTTAACACTAAAAAGCCATATAAAATAAAGGTCATTCGTTAAAAGTGGATACCGGTTATACACCTGTAAAGTGTATAAAAAGTATGCAGTTTGGTAAATGTAAGGAAACATATCACTTAGCGGGCCAGCGATTGTGAATTGGAAACAAAGTATCCACTAATGACCAATCTTGGAATCGAGGTAACCGATCAAAATTGCGGGCTGTAAGCATATGTAAACACAGATGTTATTTAACTACGTGTTGTTGTGGCACGCTCTGGCACGCGGCTTGTAATAGAGAGGGCAAGAAGGAACAAGGGGCTTTCGAAATTAAATTAAACTAAAACACTTTTTGGAGAAGAAAAAAATGAAAAAGACATTCACAACACTCACACTGGCTCTCGTACTTACACTCGGATCGACCTTTACATTTGCAAGCGGCGGTATCATCGTCAGCGACTCAACCGGAATCATCGTTAGTGACAAAAATGAAACGAAATGCGATAGCAGCAAAGACGGCATTCTCATTAGCGACATCGTTGGGATCATCGTAGGTGACATCTTTGGCATCATCGTTGGCGACAAACCTGCACCGTGCTCAGAGAAAGACGGCATCATCGTTAGCGACAGAGAAGGCATCATCGTCGGTGACTAATTGGCACAACTTTCCTAACCGGGAGGAACAAAAACAGACCTGTCGGGAAACCGGCAGGCTGTTTTTGCATTTAGCAGTTTTATTGAATGAGCTATATCTCACGGATCGCAGAAAATAGAGACGCCTAGGTTTTGGGGGCGAGATCGCGTAAAGTTTGCACAGCCTTGGGTAGCATTTCTAGAACCTGATCGATGTCCTCGGCAGTGTTGAAACGCCCTAAACTAAAGCGGATCGCCCCACGTGCAAGCTCATCTTCGTGTCCCAACGCTCTAATTACCGGTGACGGTTCAAGCGAGCCCGATGAACACGCCGATCCGGTCGAAACCGCTATACCCTGCATATCGAGATTTATGAGCAGTCCCTCTCCCTCGATCGAGCGGAAAGAGATGTTTGAGATATTCGGCAGCCGATTTTCCCGGTCGCCGTTAAAAACAATATCGGGAATTATCTCGCCGACCCTGTTTTCAAAACTGTCTCGCAACTGTCCCATTTCCTCAGCCGAACCTTCAAGGGCATTTTGGGCTAACTCACACGCCGTACCGAAAGCAACAATATTTGGAATGGATTCCGTGCCGCCACGTCGTTCGCGTTCTTGGTGTCCCCCGAGATTTTGCGGGTGAAGCCGCACGCCACGACGGACGTAAAGTGCTCCGGTGCCTTTTGGGGCATATATTTTATGGGCGGAGATCGAGAGAAGATCGCAGCCGATCGCCTCTACATCGAGCGGCATCTTGCCTGCGGCCTGGACCGCGTCGGTGTGAAACCAGTTCTTTTTACCCCCGCTTCTTAACTCTCGAACAAATTTACCGATCTCATTTATCGGCTGGAGCGTGCCGATCTCATTGTTTGCGGCCATTATTGAGATCAGGACAGTATTGTCAGTAATCGCGGCTTTTACGTCTTCCAGACGGACGATTCCGTTGTCATAAACCGGCAAATATGTTACGGAGACGCCCTGTTTTTCGAGGTCTTCGCAGACATTCAGCACAGCGGAGTGTTCGATGGCAGATGTGATGATATGGGGCCGGCCCGCTGCGTCACCATCGCGGTCCTGCCTAGTCTCGATCAGCCCGCGGATCGCTAGGTTATTAGCCTCGGTTCCGCCTGACGTAAAGACGATCTCGTTTGGACGTGCATTTATCAGAGCCGCGACCTGATGCCTTGCTTTGTCGAGCGCTGCACGAGCTTCTTGACCGTAGAAATGAATGCTCGATGCATTGCCAAATTTGCCCGTCAAATACGGCATCATCGCCTCGACCACATTTGGATCGACAGGCGTCGTCGCGCTGTTATCAAGATAAACTCGATGGAACATACTTTTAGTTTAAGGGTATGAAATCCAGAATGAAAGCGGGATATTGACGGAGTCACGAGAGAGAAAGAGGAAGAAAGGGCGAATACATATGCATCCGCCCTTTTTGGATTTAATCAATGTCCGAAACGATAGGTTGTAAATTGTGCGTCCATACGGGTGTCCTGTCCGCCAGTGAACTGGAACATACAAGCATCATCGGTATAATCCATAAAATTCTCAGTAGGATCAAGACCCGGTGTGCGTCGGCCGGTACAACTATCACGACCGGCCGGGCAACCGTATGCCGGTGATTTTTCCGCCGGCGTATCGCTCACCAAATCGCCATTGCCGTTACAGCCGCCCTGGAAAGTATGATACAGACCCATCCAGTGTCCGACCTCATGCGTTGCTGTATCGCCAAGATTATACGGAGCAGCCGAGCCGCCCGGAAGCGATGAATGAAGCAGAACTACGCCATCCAACGCTGGTTGGCTGTTATAGCTTGATGGAAACGTGGCATACCCGAGAATTCCGCTGCTCGGGTTGCAGGTATATATGTTTAAATCCTTAGCCGTCCCCTGATGCAATGCGTTTTTCATCGCGCTTTCGGAGCTGCCGTAACAGCCATTGAACCACGTAGTGTTTGTCGTCCGGTTTGTCGAGACAAGGTTAAATGTCCAACCCCAGGGTGCAAAGGCGTTGTTCAAAACAGTGATCTGATCATTGATCATCTGGGTTGAAATGTCGCCATTTGCGATGCCAGAACCTTTGTTCACAACGTGGAAATATACATTGACCACGCCGCCGCTTACCTCTGGAGCATTCGAGAATTGGCGATTTTTGGTCTTAACGGCAAAATCGCGTTCCATCGAGGCAATTTCTTCTTGTGTGGGGTTTACAGGACATGCCCGGACGGAATATTCAGTTTTTAATGTACCTTTTTGATCGTCGAATTTATCCGCGATCTGGGCTTTTGTCGTGTCGCCAAAGAAGCCCCCAACGGCGAGACCTGCAAACGTTGCAGTCAATAAGAAAGCAGTCGCAAAAAATATTTTTCGGTTCATTGTTTTCCTCCGGATGTGAAATGAGAATGCTACATCAATGCAAAACGTACTAGGGCATTGCGGGGGCGATGCCGGAAATATTACTTCAAAACCCGGGAATGTGCAAGGAAAGCTTCATAGTTTGGGGTAATGTTTTCCAAAACATGCAAAATAAAGTAAATTTAAACGTTGGGTTCCGTAACTGCATCAAAGAACAGGCGGTTTTTTATATAGAAAATAATGGATTTTGCTACAAAGGAAATTTTCAAACGATACGCGAGTATTTTGGTTGGACGACCGATCTCACCGGTGTTTTTGAACATACTGGTGACGAGCGTCTGTGACATGCGCTGTACGCACTGTTTCTTTACTGAGGAGCTGGACGACAGGCCGCGTAAAAAGCTGCAGATGAAGACCGACGAGATCGCGAAGATATCGGAAACGTTGGGCGGAAACCTGGGTGTTTTGGTGCTCGCGGGCGGTGAGCCGTTCACGCGGAAGGATTTGCCGCAGATCGTGCGTGCTTTTTACGAAAACAACAAGCTCGACTCGGTCTACCTAATGTCGAA
>JBGTII010000024.1:0-14998 GCA_041745735.1 Pyrinomonadaceae bacterium
TGCGGACTTCTGCCCAATCAGCCGCCTAAAGGCGGGACTCCAAACTAAGAAAAGGCCGCGAACATCACGCTCGCGGCCCTTTTTTATTCCGCAAACTGCCGCTCTTCGATGATCTCTTGCATGTATTTTTTACCAAGTTCCAGATCCTCGGGTTTTAGGCTGACGGCGCCGACAACGGCGTGGCCGCCGCCGCCGTAGCGTTCGCAGATCTCGGCGATGTTATGCGTGCGAGGACGCGGTGCCCAGGGGTTCGATCCGACCGATATCTTTGTGCGAAAGGAGCTCTGGCTCAGAGACACGACATAGGTCACCTCGGGGTGAAAATAGTAGGGGATAAATTTGTTATAGCCTTCGACGCCAGTTCCGGTCAGGTCAAAATGCACAACGCCCCGTTCCGCGATCGAGCGGCCCTTGATCAACTCGACGGTGCTCCAATGCTGTTCGAGGATCGGCGTCAGTTTTGCCTGTATCTCGGCACTCTCGATGATCTCGTCAAGCTGCATCGTCGTCAGCATACGGATGATCTGCTCGACAAATGCGGGATCTTTTTCGCCCTCGATCACCTGCATCAGCTTTAGAGCCGCCGAGCGGAGCTCGACACATTGTGCGGGTGATTCATACAGAGCGCCGTCGATAATATGTGCCCAATGGATCAGCTCGGCGAGCGACTCGTCCTCCCAATCGTATTTTTCTTTGGCAATACGGGCGATAAATTCGGCGCAGGATTTGCTCGTCGTATCGAGAAATTTCTGGCCCGACGTGTCTGCGAGAAAATGCTCTTCGTCGGGCTTTGAGAGAAACGCAGACTGGTGATGATCAAACCACCACGTCAGGCGTTCGTCGGGGCAATATTTGAAATCGACGATCGCATTCTCATCGCCGTCAAACTGTTCGGGGTCAAACGCATTCCCGGCACGATGCATCGTCGGCGTGTACGCGACCTCGGCATCCGGCTCAAATGTCGCCCGATAAAATTTGGTAAAGATGGCAGCCGACGAAACGCCGTCAAAGCAATTGCCGTGATAAAGTATCCGTAGTTTCATACACTGAAAATTGCCAGGCGGCAAAACATATTAGGCTAGAGGACGGCGAGGGGTTCGTCAAGCAAACATATATGAATATCAGGCTTGCGACGGCGGATGACGCCGATTCACTGACCGAATTTAACCAGGCGATGGCTCTCGAAACTGAGGGCAAAGAGCTCGACAGCGGGATATTGCGTGGCGGTGTCGAGGCTGTTTTTGGCGACGAAGAGAAAGGCTTTTATGTTGTCGCCGAGATCCAAAACCGGATCGTTGGCGGCCTGATGGTGACGAGGGAATGGAGCGATTGGCGAAACGGCTGGTGGTGGTGGATACAGAGCGTATACATCAGGCCGGAGTATCGCGGGCAAAAGATCTTCGCAAAGCTCTACGATTTTGTTAGGGCAAGGGCCACCCACGCCGGAAATGTCTGCGGGTTCAGGCTCTATGTTGAAAATGATAACTCGCGTGCACGGAGAGTTTACGAAAGAGTTGGAATGGAGGCCTCTCATTATCTGATGTACGAAGAATCTGTATGACAAAGATAAGCGAAGCCGAGTTTGCTCGCATCGTTGATGGTATTAGCGACGACCGCGAGAGTATCATCAAGCATAATCCGCTCGGCCCGCCCGACGAGATCCTGCTTTGGATGCTGCTGAGCTGTCTGATCAGTTATCTGAACTTGAGCGAGATCGAAACACCGTGCTTTACCGCAAAACCTAGTGCCAACACCTATCGGGACGCCATACATTTTGTCCTGAAAGATCGCCGCGAGACCGATTTTGAGATCGATAAATATTTGGATACTTTTGAGTGATGATAATCGAGACATTTGTACAAACGGCGTTTCAGCAAAACACCCGGATCGTCGCGTGCGAGCAGACGCGTAAGGCGATCTGCATCGATCCGGGCGAACCGTCCGAAACGGTTGTAGCGTTTATTAATGACAATGATCTTTATTTGCAGGGGATAATTCTGACGCACGGGCACCTCGACCATGTCGGCGGCACGCTTGCGCTCTCAACGGCATTTCCCGACGCTGAGATCCTTATCCACAAAGCCGAAGAGCCGCTTTATTACAGCTTGCCGCAGCAGCCTCTGTTTATGGGGATGCAGCCGCATCAGCTGGCGGCAATGGGGATGGAATACGAATCGCCGCCGCGGATCACCCGCAATCTCGAACACGGCGAGATCTACGAGGTAGGCGAACTGATATTTTCCGTGCGTCATTGTCCCGGCCATACGCTCGGGCACATTGTTTTGGCCGAGGAAAATGAGCGAAAGGTATTCACGGGCGACTGCCTGTTCAGCGGCACGATCGGCCGCACAGATCTGCCGGGCGGCGATTACGACCAATTGATCGCGTCTATTACAGAGAATATTCTCAGCCTCGGAGACGATTTCACCGTCTATTGCGGCCACGGAGATGAGACTACGATAGGCCGAGAGAAGTCTCACAATCCGTTCTTAACGGGCGTTTACCAATTATCAAAAGGGCGATTTGTTTGATCAGCCGTACTTAACTTTGTAGGAGAAACTATGCGTAAATTTATTGCACTATTTTTATTTGCCTCCGTTATGTCATATCCGATCCTCGGACACGGAGATAACAGTCATTTCGCAAACAAACAGGATGTTACCGTCAAAGTTACCAAGGTCACGGGCAATGTGTATATGCTGCAAGGCCGCGGCGGTAATATCGGGGCAGTCGTTGGCGACGAAGGTATATTGATCGTCGATGACGACTACAAAACGGTCAGCGAAAAGCTGAGCGAGGCTTTGAAGGGGCTTGGGTCGGCGACCCCGCGTTTTATTTTCAACACGCATTGGCACGGCGACCATACCGAGGGAAATCATTTCTTTGGAAAGCAATCAACGATAGTTGCTCACGCCAATGTCAGAAAGCGGATGATCGATCCGCCGGTCATCTTTGGCCAGAAAACAGCTCCGTATCCTTCGTACGCGTTGCCGATAGTGACTTATACCGAGAGCCTATCGATCCACATCAATGGCGAAGAGGTGAAGGCGGTGCATTACCCAAACGGTCATACGGATGGCGATACTGTCGTGTTTTTTAGCAAGGCAAATGTTGTACATCTCGGGGACGACTTTTTTGTCGGGCGATTTCCGTTCGTAGATATCGACAGCGGGGGTAGCGTTCAAGGGCTGATCCGAAATATCGATTCGCTGATAAAGACCCTGCCCGCGGACGCCAAACTTATTCCGGGCCACGGGCCGCTTGCAACTCTCGCCGATCTAAAGTCATATCATCAAACGATCGTCGAAACGTCAAACATTGTGCAAGACGCGATGAAATCGGGGAGATCGTTGGAAGATATCAAGAAGGCGGGCCTGCCGGAAAAATACAAAGAAGCAGGATCGGGATTTATCAAAACAGAAATGTGGATCGAGACGATCCATCGGAGCTATTCGAAGAAATAAAAGGGCAGAAACACGGCCGGTAGGGAGTGTGCTCTTGTGTTTATCCAATGAACACACTCCCTACCGGTCTTGTTTCTGCATTACTACGCGACGGTTATATCTTTCGAAAGATAGACGTCCTGAATTGCATTGAGCAGCTCGACGCCCTCGGCCATTGGGCGTTGGAAGGCCTTGCGGCCCGAAATGAGGCCGGTGCCGCCGCCGCGTTTGTTGACGACCGCCGTGCGGACCGCATCGGCCAGATCACTCTCGCCTTTTGATTCGCCGCCGGAATTGATCAGACCGCAGCGTCCCATATAGCAATTTGCCACCTGATACCGAACGAGATCGATCGGGTTATCGCTCGACAGGATGTCATAGACGCTCTTATGCGTCTTGCCGTAGCTGCCCGATAGATTCAACACGGTATAGCCTCCGTTGCGTTCGGGCAATTTCTGCTTGATGATGTCCGCTTGAATTGTCACGCCGAGATGATTTGCCTGTGCGGTCAGATCGGCCGCAGTATGCATATCGCCCTCAGGCGTCTTGAACGCCGAGTTGCGTAAGTAGCACCAAAGAATCGTCGCCATGCCAAGCTCATGCGCGTAAGCAAATGCCTCAGCAACCTCGGTGATCTGTCGCGTCGACTGGTCTGAACCAAAATAGATCGTCGCACCAACCGCGACCGCCCCCATATTGCTCGCCTGCTCGACCGTTCCGAACATCACCTGGTCGAATTGATTTGGATATGTAAGCAGTTCGTTGTGGTTGATCTTTACGATGAACGGTATCTTGTGTGCGTATTTACGGGCGACGGTGCCGAGCACGCCGTAGGTTGATGCAACGGCATTGCAACCGCCCTCGATGGCGAGTTTGACGATGTTTTCGGGGTCAAAATACATCGGGTTCGGAGCAAACGACGCTCCGGCCGAATGCTCGATGCCCTGATCGACCGGTAAGATCGACAAATAACCGGTCCCTCGCAGGCGTCCGTTGTCATTCAACGTTTGCAGGCTGCGCAGCACGCTCGGTGTGCGATCCGAATTTGTCCATATGCGGTCTACAAAATCGCCGCCCGGCTGGTGGATACTTTCTTTTGGAATGGTGGTAGAAACATGATTTAAAAGGGTGTCGGCCTCAGACCCCAACAAACCCCTAATTTTATCGATATCGACAGACATTAACTCTCTCCTGGCAAATAGAAATTACAAATTACTGAATAATTTGGCAATTATAGCATACACGGGAATTGGCAGAACCGTGTCCCATAAAGGCGCCCAATAAAAAAGGCCGGGAAACAAATTCCCGGCCCAAGGATCGAACAACAGATCACCCTCTTACTGTGAAAGAGGATTTCCATCTGAATCGAGTTGCCACATCGGATATCCGAGATCTTTCAATCCCGGCTCGACGACCTTGCGGTCACCGACGATGACGATCGCCATCTTGCCCGGATCGAGGTACTTGTTAGCGACGCGGTTAACGTCGTCGAGAGTGACCTTGTTGATATTAGCGATGTAATCATTAAAGTAGCTGTCCTGCAATCCAAAGACCACCAAATTCGAAAGCTGTGCCGAGATCTGGCCCGGCGTCTCAAACCCTGCAGGGAATGAGCGGATAAAGCCCTGTTTGTTGATCTCGAGCTCAGCTGCCGTGATGGGGCGAGTGCCGCGGACGCCGCTGATCTCCTTCATGAATTCCTGCACGGCTTCTTTGGTCGACACCGTCTGTATCTCGCCGGATGCCGAGAAAGGCCCGGCACCTTTGCGGAAAATAAAACGGCTATATGCACCGTAGGTGTAGCCCTTGTCTTCGCGAAGGTTCTGATACAAACGAGCCGAACCGTCACCACCGAGGATCGAATTCATCACCTGCAGAGCATAATAGTCGGGATGGCTGCGGTCGACACCGACCATGCCGATATTCACTGACGACTGGGCTGCACCCGGTTTATCGACCAGATAAATGCCGGGTTTTGCGGCCATTGTCTGTGCTGCAATGGATGCCGAGGCCGAATCACCTGATTTCCACGAACCAAAAGCCTTTTCAAGCTTTGCCTTGATCCCCGCAGAATCCACATCACCCACGACGATCAGCGTCGAATTGCTTGGTGCATAGGCCTTTTGGTAAAAGCTTGCGAGGTCGTCCCGTGTCAGTGCCTTGAGCGATTTTTCGTCGCCCGAGAGCTGACGGCCGTACGGCTGATCGCCGTAGAGAACCTTGCTGTACACAACGCCCGCGACTTGCGTAGCGCTTGCTTTGCGTTGAGCCAAGCCCACGATCGAACGCTGACGCAGCGACTCGAATTCTTTGGCGGGGAACGATGGATTAACCACCACATCGGCATAGACGTCGAGTGCCTGATCAAGTGTTTTTGTAAGCGAGGTCATCGAAACGGTCGTCGCATCATAGCCGGCTCCGGCATTGACCGATGCTCCGATCGACTGCAGTCCGTTTGCGATCTCAAGCGCCGAACGTTTTTGCGTACCCTGATTTAGCATCGACGCTGTCATCTGAGTAACGCCCGATCTTTCGGCAGGTTCTGCCGCACCACCGGCGCTGCCGACGACGAGATTCATCGAAACGACCGGCAGCTCGTTGTGCTTGACGATCCAGACATTTAGCCCGTTTGAAAGCTTTGTCTTTTCGATCGCGGGCAGCGTGACCTTAGGATCTGGACCGGCTTTTGGCAGAGCCGCCTCTTGACGGGCGATCAGATCTTTGTCCTTTTTCTTAGATTCGGTCGATGCCGGTTTATCCGTGCTCGCCTTAGGCGGCTCGGCCTTGCTCGGGATGTAGCTCATTACAAACCGATTGCCCGTGAGGTACTCATTTGCGACGCGGGTCACATCCGCCGGGGTCACCGCACGGTAGCGGTCGATGTCAGCTTGAAAATAGTTAGGTTTCTTTAGGTAACCCGCATAGCTTGCGAGCTGGCTCCCCTTACCGAGCACGGTTTGCAAGCCAAAGATCGCCTGAGATTCGCGAATGTTTAGGGCTCGGGTCATCTCCTCTGCCGTCGGCTGCTCTTTCTTGATACGCTCGAGTTCTACATTAATTTCCTTTTCGATCTCTTCTAACGATTTCTGAGGACGGGCGGTCGCAACTATCTGAAACGAACCTGCGATCTCACTCGTGCCGTCAAAAGCTCCCACCGTTTGCGCCAGTTCCTTACCAAAGACAAGGTTGCTCTGCAGACGTGATCCGCGTCCGGTCGAGAGGATCGATGCCAGGATGTCTAGAGCGGCCTCGTCCTTGTGATAAGTCTTGACACCGGGCCACAGCATATATAGACGCGGCAGCGGGATACCGGGTTCGTTAACGACCTGTCGCACCTCACCATTCAGTTTTGGCTGCGCCGGATTTGGCCGTGTAATGTCGGCACCCTTTGCGATAGGGCCAAAATACTTCTCGATCCAATCTTTTGCCTGTTTTTCGTCAAAGTCACCTGCCAATGCGAGATACGCATTGTTAGGAGCATAGTACTGTCTAAAAAACGATTTAACGTCGTCAAGCGATGCTGCGGATAGATCGGCCATCGAGCCGATAGGCGACCAACGATAAGGATGACCTTGCGGATACATCGCTTCGAGAATGCGCTCCTGAGCACTGCCGTAAGGCACGTTATCTACGCGGAACCGACGTTCGTTCTTAACGACGTCGCGTTGATTATCAAGCTTTGCCTGATCCATCGCGTCGAGCAGATTGCCCATGCGGTCGGCTTCGAGAAAGAGCACGCGTTCCAGGAAGTTAGATGGGATCGCTTCGTAATAATAGGTGCGATCTTGATCGGTCGTGCCGTTGACGTTGCCACCGAGCTCATCGACACCACGCCAACCGTCAACAAAATTCTTTGATCCCTGAAACATCATGTGCTCAAAGAGATGAGCGAAACCTGTGCGGCCCGGAGCCTCATTCTTGGACCCGACGTGGTACCACAGGTTCACCGCAACGATGGGCGTCGAGCGGTCCTGATGCATGATCACGGTCATGCCGTTTTTTAACTTGTATTCCTTTACATTGATCGGCGGCAGTTTCCCGCCGGACTGCGCAAAGGTGCATGTCGCTGTCATAAAAAGGGCAAGAAGCAAAGAGCCAAAAATCCTAAAGTTTCGCATTACTATCTCCTATATTTGATCGTTTTAAATATTGTAAAAAGGCCAAAGATTCTCTTTAAAAGCAAAAGAATCTCTAACCTATCTCAAGTATGTTGCAATGTATTACGCTGCGGGTTTGGGTTTGGTTTCAACCGTTGCGAGAGCGACGATCTTTTCGCGCTTGGAAACGACCACGCCGCCGGGCTTTTCCATCGTAACGGCAAAGAGGTGTGGCGACTTGGCCTTGAGCTTAGCGTTAATGGGAATGACGACCTCTCCGTTGGCGTTCACGTCGAAAGTACCGCCGTCGATCGGCGTTGCGTCACCCTGATTCTCATCCATGATCCAAAGCTGATAGGTGTAGGCGTTCGGGTCGTTTGCAGGCAGGTTCTTAAAAGTCATATACCCCGCCTGTTTCTCGTCACTCCAAACAATGTCGCCCACGATCCCGGCGATCCCCTTAACGTTGCCCGTCGCCCAAGTGGCCTTGATCGTATCGGTCGCGGCTTTTAACATCTCGTCACGCAATTCGGCGGTTGTCAATAGCCGAGGTGTCTCGACCGGGGGCGTTTTAACAATTTCCGGCCCAGGTTGGACGCGGGTGAACCATAGATTTAACGCAAGTGCGATACAGGCAACCGCCGCTGAAGCCCAACCAAGCCAACCTAGCCATGAGCCCGAAGATCTTTCTTCCCGGTCGGCAGCATAGCCTGTATCGTCTTCGCTGGTTGTTGGCGGCCACGCGACGGTTTGTTCGTTTTGTTCGACAACAAATGCATTTGCGTCGGCGATAATCTTAGACCGCAAACTCGCGGGCATCGGTTCATCATCCGCAACCATCATGCTGATCGCGGCGGCGGCCCTTTCAAGCGAGTTAAACTCAAGCTCGGCATTGCCCGGATCCATAGCGTCAAGCTGCGCTTGCTCCCCCGCGTCGAGGCCGTAAATGGCCTTTTTCGTCAGGAGGTCGAAGAATATGTCTTTTTGTTCTTCGTTCATATTGCTGCCTCCATCGAAACGTTAGATCCGCCTAATCCCATAGTTTGCCGCACGTGAAGCAAGCCCCGGCGTGCGTGTGTCTTGACCGTGCCAAGCGGCATCCCCGTGGCATCTGATATCTCCTGATGCGACATTCCCTGTACGATCGAGAGCCTCAGCACCTGCTGTTGCTCTGGCCGCAAACTCCTCATTGCCTCGGCTGCCTGTCCCGCCTCGACGCTGACCTGTATCGCTTTGTCGGCACGGGTAAACGGTTCGAGCAATACATCATCGAGCGAATCGGCCGAGATGCGGCGGTTGGAATGCCTGATGCGGTCGATCAGACGACGGCGGGCGATCATCGCAATAAACGTCGTTTCGGACGCTTTTGATTCGTCAAAGCGGCCCGCGTTTTTCCAAATATCGACAAAGATCTCCTGCACAGCGTCCTCAGCATCGTCCGAATTACGGAGCATTTTACGCGCGATCGACCACACTAGGCCGCCGTATTTATCCAGACAATCCTGGATCGCGTTGCGGTCGCCGTCAGAGATGCGTTGTAAGATTGCTTCAGTCACTACAAATTCGTCAATATCGATTTCGTTTCAATTAAAGCTACCTTATTTGAACGGATGTTGCCAAGCTATAGCCGTTCATTAGCATCACTGCTGACCTCCGCAATAGATTTCGCTTTCGTATCGGGTTTGGATTCAGGTAGTTTTAGGTCTTATAAAAAGAGAGATTACAAAAATGATAAAGAGCGTAAATGTCGTTGCCGCCGAGATCAGGCAAAACTGGCAATACGCTCCGATGAGAGCGGCCTGGACGTAGATCAGCCAGCCGGAGAACGCCGCCATCAGGGCGACCTGTGCACCAAAGAGTTTCCACATCCGCCGGTCGCCAAACGCGGTGAACGTGGCCAAGGCAAACGCCACAAAATATGCCGCCGCACCAAAGGCGGCTAACGGGATATCAGAGACCGAGCCTGTCGGTGCCATCGTTTCGGGGCCAAACCAATTGATTATCCCGCCGAGAGTGGCAAACGGGCTCGTCAGCACCATTTCGCAATCAAACGCCGCACCGCAGGGGACGGGCTCGACGTTGTAATGGTGGGCGGTGAGATAGACGGCATCGGCGAGGCCTATCAGAGCGACGATCGCCGCTGCGACAGGCAGTTTGGCGATCGAGCGCTTGACCGAGGCTGTTACCGGTTCGTCCACCTATTTGTTGGTGTTGCCCGCGTTTGCCGGGGCGGCCGGTGCAGCCTGATTTTGCGGAGCGGCCTTGGCCAACTCGGCGTCGATCAACTGTTTGAGGCTGGCGACATTCATCTGCTGGAAAGGCACGTCAACGCCATTGATATACAGCGTCGGCGTCGAAGCTACACCCAAACCTTTGCTGCGTCGCAGGTCTTCGTCAACGCGGGATTTGGCGGCAATGCCGGCCATATCGTTTTCCCACTTTGCGACATCGAGCCCGATCTTTTGGGCGTAGTCTTTCCATACAGCGCGATAGTTAGGGTCGGCGGTCCATGCCTTTTGATTAACAAAGAGCAGGTTCTGCATTTCCCAAAACTTGTTCGGCCCCTGCATACCGGCGGCCTCAGCGGCGACGGCGGCGTCATACGATTTGTCGTGCATTGTCAGCGGCAGATTGCGGAAGATAAACCGGATGCGGCTGCCGTATGTCGATTTGATCTCGTTCATGATCGGATGAACAACGCCGCACTGCGGACATTGAAAATCGGCAAATTCCTCAAGCGTGACGAGCGCCGTCGGCGAGCCCTGTTGGTTTGGCGGATTGGCACCAAGCGGGGCATTTGCCGGAATGGTCGTCTGCTTGCCGGTGTTGGCGGTATTTGCCTTGGCGGTGTTTGTGTTCGTATTTGACGCCGTCTTTGGCGAACTCAGCAGATACCAACCCGCCAGCAGCGCCATGACCAAAACCACGCCGATGATGAGTATCGGGGTATTACTTTTCTTTTCAGGTACGTTTTTTGTGTTGTTCATTGATCAAAGTGTATTGGAATATACGACCACACGGCCATTTATCCGATGCCCATATTTTAACAATCTTTATTTTACCCGTTAACCCGTATTCTTCAAGTGCCTGGTGGTATCTGCGACCGAACGTTAGCGTGAGAACCCCATATCGAATATCTTGGTCCGGTCCGGACCAGGTGGACCAAGGTGGACCAAAGATGGACCAAGATCGCTTCGATAAAAAAAGGCGGCCCGAAAGCCGCCCTTTTTTGTTGGTGATGGTTCCATTTATTTCTTGACGAAAACTTTGGTTGTTGTGTCTGTTCCGCCGTCGCGGTTTGGCCTTTGTGATTCTACCGAGAGAGTTCCGTCGGCGTTTAACCACCATTTCTCAGTCGTGACGCGGTCGCCCATCGGTGTGCCAATGGTGCGGGTGATCTCAAGCTTTCCGCCGTCGAGTTTAGCCTTGGTCGAGATCTGCATCGTGCCCATTTGCCCGGACATCTCCGTTTTGACTTCTTTGCCGTCGAGGGCATAACTGACCGTGCCGTCACCGCCGCCCATCATGCCGCCGCCGCCCATGCGTCCGCCCGGAGGTGGTCCGCCAGCCGGAGGGCCGCCTGCGGGTGCTCCTGCCGGAGGTGCTGCACGCTTGGTGGTTGTTTCAGCTTTGAGGTCGGTCGCCGTTTGGGTAACGACCATTGTCTGCGATTCGATACTGGCCTTTTCGCGGTCACTGAGTTTTGACTTTGTTAGGTCGAGGTTCCATGTACCGCTAAAATCGGTAGCCTTTTGTGCCGATGCCGAGATAGCCATTGTGAGCAGCATCAAAGCCGCCGCAAACATAAAGTTCTTTTTCATAATATAGCTCCTACAAAATTGATATCTGACAAGATTCGTTTGTAAGACGCTAGTTTAGTTCAAATGGTTTTGGCCAGAGTGTAAAGAATTGTAAATCCTTACCTATTCGGTTGCAGTCTCGCCGTCGCGATTAAGATGGCTGTTGCTATAGCCATACATAAAATAGACGACCATACCCACGAGCAGCCACAGGCCAAACCGGATCCAGTTCGTCACGCCAAGCTCGGTCATCAAGTACAGACACGAGAGCAGTCCGAGTATGGGTATCAGCGAGAGCTTTTTGGTCAGACTGAAAAAGACGAGCAGTACCGACACAATGACAAAAAAGATCATCGGTATCTTGTGCGAAAAGGCGCCAAACATCGTCTCGCCGTCCTTAGGCGTAATGGTGACCAGATCGCTGTAAAATGTCGGGCTAAAGTAATAGATCACAAAGCCAACGATGATGAGAATCACCGGCAGCAGAAATTGAGAGTTTATATACGGTACGTATCGCGTCCCGCTTTCTCTAAACTCTTTGTCTTTGAACAGCACACCCGCACAAACCACGACGAACGCAAACAGTGTTCCGATGCTGGCGAGATCAGTCACCTCCGTCAGATTCATAAACAACGCCGGAATGGCGACGACGATACCTGTAACGATGGTCGCAAACCACGGCGTGTTAAATCTTGGGTGGATCGACGAGAAAATTTTCGGCAGCAATCCGTCGCGGCTCATCGCCATCCACAGACGCGGCTGGCCGATCTGGAATACGAGGAAAACCGTCGCCAGAGCGATCACCGCACTGACAGCGATAATGCCCGCGACCCAAGGAATATTTGCACCCTCTGGGCCAAATACAAATGCCAGCGGATCGCCGACATCGAGCTTGGTATAACTGACCATTCCGGTCAGAACGAGAGCGACAGCGATATAAAGTATCGTACAGATCACGAGTGATACGATCATCGCTATCGGCAGGTCACGGCGCGGATTCTTACATTCCTCGGCGGTTGTCGAGAGTGCGTCAAAACCTATGTATGCAAAGAACACGGCAGATACGCCCTTGAGCACGCCTTCGACGCCGTTTGGCGCGAATGGCGACCAGTTGACCGGGTTGACATAATTGAGCCCGAGGAAAATGACGAGCAAGATGATCGCGACCTTGAGCACTGTCATGATGTTCGAGGCAAATTTTGACTCGCGAATTCCGATGAATACAAGCGTCGTAATGACGAGAGTAATGAGCAATGCAGGCAGGTCGGCGACGACCGAGATCGAGCCAAGCTTTGGTGCATTGAGCCAGGCTAGATAACCATCTACCTGGCCGCAGCTGACGACAGCGTCCTTTGCTGCGCAGGCGGCGGTCAGGGCATCGGCAGTGGCTCCGCCCGCGACGGCATCGGTAACGGCTGCATAGCCCCGCTTTGCCGTTAGAAAATCCATTGTGAAATGCAGAGGTATGTCGATGCCGTAGCCTTTCAAAAGACCTGTAAAATAATCGCTCCACGAGATAGCGACGGCGATGTTGCCGATGGCGTATTCGACGATTAGATCCCAGCCGATGATCCATGCGATAAATTCACCCATCGACGCATACGCGTATGTGTAAGCCGAACCCGCGACAGGTATCCGCGAGGCAAACTCAGCGTAGCAAAGCGCTGAAAACGCACACGCCGTTGCTGTAAAGACAAACAACAGAGCGACCGCCGGGCCGCCGTTGTATGACGCTTTGCCGACCATGGCAAAGATGCCTGCACCGATAATGGCCGCAATGCCCATGAGCGTCAGATCGAAAACACCAAGCGTGCGCCTTAGGGTGCCTTTCGGTGCAGCCTCGCCAACATGTTCAGTCATCCCGGCTGCAGCATCGGCCTGAATTTGCGAAATGGATTTGGTCCTAAATAGATTCATAAGGGTCCTCGCGAGATAAATTTTCTTTTAAGCTTACTTGTCGAAGGCAGATTTAACGCGAATTTTGAACCAATTCTGAAAAAGATGCAAGTCATTACATAGTTTATTGAGTTTGGCGGCAGTAAAGGCTTTTCCCGACTCAAAGAACTCAACAAACTCTCCAAAACTCTATAAACTCATACAAAAAAAGAGCGGTCGTGTGGGACGACCGCTTCTAGCTTGGGTGAGAGAATTGTCAGCCGGTCAATTACTGATCAGCGACGAACATTAAATCAGCCACGTTATCCGTCAGCATAACTACCTGGGTCGGTTGGCTGAATGAAAAGCGGCGTGTCTGGACACTGACGACAACAGTCTGTCCGTCTTCAATATTGCTAAAGTTAAAGTAACCAAAACGTCCAGTAAAGACGCTACGAATACTACCGTTTGCCTCGGTCAGCAAGACGCGGGCATTTGGAGAGCCGCTGATAGGGCATCAGCGAATGCTAGTAGAAAGATACCGCATTCGATATGGGCGTGTCAAACAAAATTTAACACACGATCTAGTTAGCTCTTAAGCCGCGAGAGGAACTTTTGACGAAACTTTGCGACCTTTGGTGCGACTACCGCGTTGCAATATGGCTGGTTTGGATTGTTGGCGAAATACTCTTGGTGATAATCCTCGGCTGGCCAGAATTTATCAAAGGCCGTGACCTCCGTCACGATCGGGTTGTCGTAGATGCCCTCGGCGTTAAATTCGGCTATGGTTTCCTCGGCGACTCGCTTTTGTTCGTCAGAGTGATAAAAGACTGCCGAGCGGTATGATGTGCCGATGTCGCCGCCTTGACGGTTTAGAGTTGTGGGGTCGTGGACGGTGAAGAAAACCTGTAAAAGCTCTTTGTATGACAACACGCTCGGGTCAAACCTGATCTGCACAACCTCGGCATGGCCGGTCGTCTCGGAGCAGACCTCTTTGTAGGTCGGATTTTCAGTATGCCCGCCGGAGTAACCAGACACGACATCCTCGACGCCTTTCAGATCGTCAAATATCGCCTCAACACACCAAAAACACCCCGCCGCCAACGTCGCCGTTTCTAAATTATCCATAGCTGTATTTTATCAGAATTTTCGGTAGTGGATATTATTTACTTGTTAGCGTAATCGTAGTTCTCTATGCTTTAGGCAATCGAGTTTTTGCTTAACCCTCAATTTCAAAACTGACCCACTACCAGTCGCGGTCGCGTCGGAAGATGGCCTTATAAAAAACGAATTTTCAAACTTACCCACTACCCATTTTCTTGCATCTAACCCCAAAAACGCATATTGTATTGCCATCGTGGTTTTAACTATTAGTTGTCGCCCTGGGTGCGGAATATGTCATAATTTTTGAAAAGGGAATTCCAAAGTCCCTCCGATCACTCTGCGATATAAGGTTGAGATGAAAAACAAAACTCGTTGGATATTGGGTTGGATGATGATAATTGGCGTTGCGGCTACGGTTTTCGGGTTGCGGTCAGGGATGTTAGCAGTTTCGGCCCAGGAAAAGGGCGAACGGCCGAGGTTAGAGCGGTCACGAGTGGACGTTCCTATGAGTCCTTCAGCTTCTGCCATCACCGTGACCAGCGGGGCCGATGCGGGCGGGACATGTCCGGGAGCTGATTGCACGCTTCGTCAGGCGATCGCAGCGGCGACGCCGAACGATACTATCAACTTCGCTGCAGGGGTCACGACAGTTACGCTGACGAGCGCTGAGTTGGTGATC
>JBGTII010000025.1:0-5678 GCA_041745735.1 Pyrinomonadaceae bacterium
GGCTGATGTCCCATATCAGGATGCTTTTCAAAATCCTCGAGGTCCCAGACACGCAGCAGATCGCGGCCCTCCATATTGAAATGGATCTGCGTCGAGGCGATCTCTGTCGTCTCGCCGCGTTTGGCGATCTCGCCAAAGCCGTAATCCATCGCATCCGAACGCCGAACGTCAAAAGCACTGTAGCCAAGACCAGTGCCGACCTTTCCGGCACGCGTGCGGCCGTAGCCCATATATATCGTGACCACGTCGTCCGGCTGGCCGGGTGTGATCCACATCGGGACAGGCTTTGAAATTTCGCCGCCCTGATATTTCATCGTCACGAGATCCGACGACATATTTCCGCCACGCGTGTTTATGAAACTCGTCCCGCGCACGCCTCCGCTCTTTTCGTCCTCGTCGTTTCCGGTATTGACTCCAAGTTTCTTAGCGGTAGCTGGGCTGATGAGTGCGACGTTTTCCCAAGTGATCTTGTTGAGCGGATTTGGCAGTTCCTGAAGCCATCCGTTGTTGACGAACCGCCCGTCATACACACATGGATCAGGCAGGATCGATATCTCGATATTTCCCGAAGCAGCCGGCTTTGTTTCAGGCTGGCCTAAAAACGCAGTTGTCGCAGCGACCGTTTTTACCGCTGCCGCCGTGTTCGGCACAATGCCGTCGTGAACCGCCTTACGCCAGTTTTCATCAAATGTTTTCGCCGAAGTGCCAGCCGGGAACGCCACAGGTGCGGCAGCTTTCGGGGCTTCTTTTGCGGCAGTGTTTGCTGCCGGAGCGGCAACTTTGGCTTCAGTTTTCGGTGCCTCGGCCTTAGGCTCCGCTGTCTTAACTACTTCTTTTTTAGGCTCTTCTTTGACCGCCGGAACGGCTGCGGCAGCCGTGATGTTTGTCCGCTGCCAATATTCTTTTACGATGTCGGAATCTTTCTTATCAAAGCCTTCCTTCATGAAAAGCTGTGCGACTTCGTGAACATTTTTGCCGTCATAAAGGGGTGCGACCAGCGGCTGGACGATCGAAACCGTCCCGTCAAAAGCACGAGCATCGCTCCAACTTTCGAGGTAATGCTTGTCATGAATGTGCCACTGGCAATGCTCGGCTGTTTCGTCAAAATACAGTCCGTGATGCACACGCATCGGTATTTTTGCCATTCGCTCGGGCGATAATTTGATATCGGCAGGCGAGTTATAAACGGGGTTGCCGCCAAGAATTACGAGCAGCTTAACGCGTCCGCCATCGACATCGGCGATCAGTTCCTTGAACTGCTCCACCTGTGTCCGGTCGGTGTTCGGCGACATTGGATCGGTATAAACCACCGTCTGTCCCGCATTGCCAAGGGCAGCATTCATCGCATGGGCGAGAGCGTGGACGACCGGCGGCTGGTTATCACCCGCGACGACGATCGACTTGCCTTTGTGCTCAACCAGATCTTTTGCCATTGCCGCGATCCAAGCGGCATTTTCCGTATAAGTCGACGTAGCACCAGCAACTCCAACAGCCTTAGCAACAGCCTTTGCCACCTCGGCCATTTGGCTCGGCTTTACAGCGATGCGGTGGTCGGCCTTAGCTCCGGTCAGGCTGATGGTTGTCTCGATCGAGTAGAGGCGGTTGATCTCGTGTTTTTCCTCAGAAAAAGCACGGCTCTTCCCGAAATCTTTTATGTAAGCAACGTTAAAACCCGAGAAAAGATCGGCACTCAGCGACAATATCCGCTCTGCCTTATCAAATTTGTATATCGTCTGGACCGGCGAGCCAAACGCCATCTTGGCCCCTGCCATCGCGTTGTCCGTATTGATCGGCTCGTACTGTATCCACTTAGAGTTGGGCAACTCCGTTTTTATCTTGGCAAACTGATCTATCAGCGTCGGCGAAGTGATCGTTTCGGTCAGAATCCGGACACCGGCTCCGCCGTCTTTCCGATTTTCTTCGATGACCGCACGAAACTCGGTCATAAACGCTTCCCAGTTTTTGGGGTTTCCGCGAAACGTCACTGCCTGTGAACGGTCAGGGTCGTACATCCCCAATAGCGAAGCCTGTGCGAGAACATCGGTCGAACCGCGGCTGCCGGGATGCTCAGGGTTACCTTCCAGCTTTACCGGGCGAAACTCATAAGATTTTGCGAGCAGACCGGTTGCAACGCCGCCCAAAGACATCGCGGTCGCAAAGTACTCGGCCTTGCCGGGCAGACTGCCCTCCGTCTGTCTTACAGGAACAACAAGCTTTTCGGGCGGCTGGATAACGCATCCGCTCAAACCCGCGAGGGCGAGCGACGCACCCATTACCTTTACGAAATTACGGCGGCTCAGGCCGTTGTCCCACTCTTCGATCTCGTGCGGATATTCTTCGGCGATAAACTCTCTGAACTCGGGCGTGTCGGCGTGCTCCTCAATGCTGCGCCAATATTCCTTGCCGTTTTGAGCAAGTATCTGGTCGCGGATCGAGGCAAATTTAGCCACAGAGGACACAGAGATCTCTGAGGCTGTTTCCCCGATCAAATTATCGTTCAGCGTGGTCTGCGGTCGTTTCATAAAGTTTTTCAACTCTTCTGTGTTTCGGTTCTTACCTATGACAGGTCGAACAGCTCGTCAACATCTCTTTACTGCGGATCTTTGAATCAATTTTCAATTTATCCCGTTCCGCTTTATCCAGATCGCCGTCCTGCCAAGCCATGTTAAAGACCTCTTTCTTGGGGCGGATAAATTTCTCAGGAGCACGGTGACATGCGATGCACCATTCCATCTGCAAAGTGTTTTCCTGGAAAACGGCCGGCATATTGTCGATCTGGCCGTGGCAGGTCGAGCAGCCTACGCCCTTAGCCACGTGGATGCTGTGGTCAAAATAGGTGTATTCGGGGAGGTCGTGGACGCGTTCCCATTCGATGGGTTTGTTGTCGCGAAAGCTGGCACGGATGGGTTCGAGGTAAGGGCTGTCGGCCCAGAGCTGGCTATGGCAGTTCATACAGGTCTGCGTGGATGGCATACCTGCCGTGGCGGTCGTCTCCACCGTCTGGTGGCAATAACGGCAATCAATGCCGTCGTCGCCGACGTGATGCTTATGGCTAAACTGCACCGGCTGCTGCTTTTCGACGTAACGTCCGGTCAGATAAGATGACCGCGAAAACTGCGTAAAGGCAAAGCCTCCAACGCCCGCTAAAACCGCAGCAGCAACCATGCTGATCCTGGCGATGTTGTTTGCACTTTTATTAAAGAATTGTGCCATTTTTTAGTCTTTCGCTGAAGGACGGCTAATAAACTCAGACCCGCCCCGCCCGCACACATTGCCTTCGCAATGTCTTCGAGATTGGACTAGATCAACCTGATCTATACAAAAAATGCGAACATTAAAACTGTTACTAATATGACAAGAACTAAGAAAATCCGCAAATTGCACAATAAAAAAATACCCAAATCCGTGCTTATGGGCAATTGAAATCAAAATAAGTTCCCTTAATGAACAGAATAATAATTTTCTATTTACCCTAATTACTTTTCGGCTAGCAGGGCCGCTCCCGTCGCTGCTGCAAAATCGCCAAGCTCCCCCTCGACGATGCTCACAGCCTCAAATGACGGAGCGAATGACAATTCGCGTGCACGTTCAATGATCGCATCAAGAACAAGGTTCTTGGCGTCCATAATTTCGCCGCCAACCACAACCATCTCCAGGTTTAGCAGATTGATAACGCTCGCCACCGCCGTGCCGACGTACACGCCGGTGCGTTCAAGCATCATCTGGGCAAAATCATCGTCCTCGCGGGCCGCGGTTATGATGCTATTGAGCGTGATCGCCTCTTCATGCAGGGAATTGAGCGATGACGTGCTGTCCTGATGAAAGCGTGCCTTGGTCCGGCGCACGATGTTTTCAGTCGAGGCGACCTCTTCCAATCGCATGCCCTCGGAGTTGATCGGAACAAAACCAAATTCGCCCGCAAAGCCCGACGCCCCACGCCATATCTCGCCGCCGAGAATAAATGCCCCGCCGACGCCCTCGCCAAGGGTCGCATAAAAGAAATTGTTAGTGCCGCGTGCCGCCCCGAGGATAAATTCGCCGTATGCGGCCGAGTTGGCGTCGTTCTCTATGGACGCGATCAGCCCCGTCGCACTGCTGATCTCTTTAATGAGGTCAAAATTTGAGTGTTCGGGAATATGAGCGGAGAATGCGACTCTGTGCGTCCCTTGATCAACGAGTCCCGGTACAGCAACGCCAAGCCGGTCAAAATCACCGACATCTTTTTTGAGGCCGCCGATGAGAGATTTTACCTGCTGTGCGGTTTCCTCGGCGGGGTCAAACGCTATCGACCGCGTGGCGGCAAGCTGGCCGTCCTGATCTACAGCGACGGCCCTCAGCTCATTTGTGCGGATCTCAACGCCTACCCTGATCATTCCGGTATTGCTCATATAAGAAAGGCTCGATTTTTCAGTAACTACCGCATTTTAGACACTCGCCTTATCAGTGTCAAACACTTAGGCTACCGAGTGCCGGACGCGTTGCTCTGGCGATACGACGGCTAAGTCTGCCACTTGCCCTCAGAACCGATATCGTCGCGTCAGCCAAAAACGGCATTGAGGCGGCTTGACGCAGAAGACGGCAAACCCGCAGCCGGGCATCAAAAGTTGCGGAATACCGACGCCGGTATTCTGCTGCCACAGCTTCAAAATCGCGATTCGCCGCAAAGCTCTCGGCGATAGTGGACGCAGCGATCCTCGCGCTCTCAAGCGCCAGCAATATGCCGCTGCCCGTAAAAGGGTCAATGAATGCCGCCGAGTCTCCGACGGTCAGCAATCCTTGAGCGGGAACAAGGTCACCGCGTCCGTATCGTTCTATCGGCACAGCCAGCCACTCGCTCTCGATGGTGATATTTTCGAGAACTGCGGCCGCACGTTTATTTTTAAGAACTACCTCTCGCATTACCCCTTCGACATCGCTTGCACACCGTTTCACGTCCTCGGCATCAGCAATAAAGCAAAGGTTATAAAGTCCATTCTCAATGCTGTTGCATCCGCCATACCCGCCCAGATAGGCAAATATCTCACATGCACCCGAGGTGATCTGTGCTCCCGCAAGATGTGCTTTGAATGCGACATGTCCCGCGCGTTTGTGTTGTCCGACATCTTTTTCGAGACGTCGTGCGAGTGAGCGGGTTCGGCCGGTAGCATCGATAACCAGGTTCGCAGTGACCGTCGTTTCAACACCGTCCTTGTCTTTTAGACGGAGGCCGCTGACGCGGTCGCCATCAAAGATCAGCCCGGCTGCGGTCGTCTCTTCTCGAACGGCGACGCCAAGTTCCCTCGCACGCTGGAGCAAGACATCATCCATCTGGGCACGGCTCAGGCCCAGCGCGTGCGACCCGACATGTCCGAACCACTCACTTTTTACTGACACGCCTTTACCGCTGCGGGAATAGAACACTGTCTCAGAGATATCTACGCCGCCGGAAAGTTTGATATTCGCGGCAACGCCAAGCTCGGCAAAATGCTCGAGACATTCCGGGGAGATAAATTCACCACAGAGCTTTTGCCGCGGAAAACGAGATTTTTCGACAAGCAAAACGTCGAGCCCCGCGTCGGCCAGACGGATAGCCGTAGCTGTCCCCGCCGGTCCTCCGCCGACGACGATTAAGTCATGATCTGTTTTCGCACTGACTGTCATGAGATCTTCCGTCCTGATAATATCAGCCGATTGACTCT
>JBGTII010000026.1:0-4539 GCA_041745735.1 Pyrinomonadaceae bacterium
TCTTCGGCGTCAGCAAGCGGCGACGGAGGTTCGACATCAGGTTCGGACGAGGGCGATGTCATCGACGCAGAATACGTCGATGTGGATGAATCGACCGAGTCTTCGGAATCGACTGACGAAGACAAGAAGTAACAAATAGGGACAAGTGACGAGGGGCGAGGGACAAGCTGAATTCGGTTTTGCCTCTCGTCCCTCATCCCTTTACACTTGTCCCTGACTGACAATAGCTTTAATGGCGAAGAAAGATTACTACAGCATTCTCGGAGTCAAAAAGGACTCGAAAGCCGATGAGATCAAAAAGGCTTATCGTCGGCTGGCGCGTAAGCATCATCCGGATGTAAACCCGAACGATAAGGTCGCAGAGGATAAATTTAAGGCAGTGCAAGAGGCGTACGACGTACTGTCCGATGAGAAAAAGCGCAAGGTTTTTGACCGTTTTGGTTACTACGCCGATAATCTTGACGCCGACTCACCGTTTAGCTCCGGGCCAGCCAGCAGCGGGCCTGCGGGCGGTGGATTTGATTTCTCAGGTTTTGATTTTTCCGGTACTCCGGGACAATCGAGCAGTTCGAGCTTTCGCGATATTTTTTCCGATCTGTTTAGCGGAGGCGGACAAAAGGCTCAGCCTGAGCCGCCGCGACCGATGCCAAAGAAAGGCCGCGATATCGAGATACCTCTTGCGCTGAGTTTCGAAGAGGCTTTTACCGGACTTACGACAAACATTACCGTCAATCGCAGCGAGCAATGCTCGCGTTGTCAGGGTGCGGGCGATACTGGCGGCCCGGTTGTTCAATGCCCGACCTGTAAGGGGACTGGACAAGTAATGCGCACCGGTGGGCGTCTCCAATTTTCTCAAAACTGCTCTGACTGCGAAGGCACAGGCCGCCGCCGTCAGCCGTGCAGTCTCTGCAACGGCAAAGGCGTTACCCCAAAGACCGAGCAGGTCAAGATAAAAATACCAGCGGGCGTCGATACGGGCTCACGAGTACGCGTACCCAAAAAAGGCCACGGCGGACGGCTGGGGGCCGAACCTGGTGATCTGTTTATTTTGACCAATGTCGGCAAACATCCTTTCCTGACGCGAAAGGGCGATAACGTTTACATAACGGTGCCGATCACGGTTCCCGAGGCGGCTCTCGGAACAAAGATCGAGGTGCCGACAGTCGAGGGAAGAGCAGCACTCAAGATCCCGTCGGGAACGGAATCGGGACAGAAATTTCGCCTGCGTGAGCGCGGCTTTCCGAGTTTAAGAAACCCAAGTTTGCGGGGCGATCAATTTGTAGAGGTAAAAATAAGCTTGCCAAAGGTGATCTCAGAGGAAACCAAAGAGGCTCTGCGGCAATTTGAGAAACTCAATCCTGAAAATCCGCGAAAGGTCATCGGGCTGGAATAGAACATGTTGGGGAATGCCATCGAAATCATCCGACCCTATTATGGATTTATCATCTGCACCTTGGCGTGCGGCTTAATGATCTGGTCCTTCTACCCCGGGATGATGGCCCCCGATTCGCTCAATAATCTGGCACAGGGAAGGGAGGGGGTTTTCTCCGACATCAACGCTCCGCTGTTGTCTTATATGATGGGTGTCTTGGATCGCATCGTTCCGGGGCCGGGTTTGATCTTTGTAATACATCTGCTTGTATTTTGGGCGGCTAGTGCTTTGCTTTGGTACACCGTATCGGTCAAGTCATTTGGGCTAGGCCTGGCGATATTGCTGGTTGGCCTGACGCCGCACATTCTTGGCCAACCGTTGCTTGTGATCAAGGATGTAGCTTTGGCCGTGGGTCTTTTTGCGGCAGTTTCACTGTTGTTTTTTGCGAAAGGGAAAAAGAGCCGTGTGGCCGTTTTGCTCACGCCGATCCCTTTATTCTATGCGTTGGCGGCGAGGCTGAATGCATTTCCTGCGGTCATCCCGATCGTGATCTGGGCCGGTTTTGTTTTTGTTGAGGTTTTTGAGATCGAAGTTCGGCAGGTAGCTACGATAGCGATTGGCATGGCTTACCTTCTTATTCTTGCGATCGGGGTTTACCTAGTGGATAGGAGATTGACCAATGGCGAGACGGCGTATCCATTTCAGCAGATCTACCTCTACGATCTGGCAGCTCTGTCAGTCGACAGGAACGAAATTCTCTTCCCCAGCTATATTACTGACGCCCCCGGGTTCTCGATGGACATAGTTCGTGAGCGTTACAATCCAACGTCGGTTGGCGATCTGATCTTCGCCGACATCCCAAATACGGGGGATAAGCCGCCGCTGGCACTTACGAGTGTGCCCGAAAACGTAGTATCGTTGCGCGCGGCCTGGATGACTGCGGTGGTTGCGAACCCGGCAGGATATTTCAGGCACCGAGCTCGCATTTTTGCTAAATTGGTCGGACTCAATAAATCCGTGACTATTCCGTATTGGTTCTTCGGCTTTTCGACAAGCCCCGCCGAGTTTCGGGGTTCAGAGAACGTTGGTTTCACGGCCGTAATGAAATACTTGAGTGCATTCCGGCGGCCGGTGATGCAGACATTCTTTCATCGTGCTTTTATTTGGCTGGGCCTTAGCGGTTATTTTCTTTATAAGTCCCTAAGAAACAGGTTGAAAGGTGGTTGGCAAGTCGTATTTGTTCTCACGGCCAGCAGCCTAATGTATTCGCTTGCGTACTTTCCGACCACACCGTCAACAGAATTTAGGTATCTGTTTTGGCCGGCTCTGGCATCTGCGGTTGCGATCATTATGGGGATCTTTTTGATTAGAACTACACGGGTCGAAGAGAGGGCTGCGGCACTATAGGTTTGCAAACATGAAGCGAAAGGAAAGGACATACACGATCAGCGCGGTTGCGGAGATGTACGACATTCACCCGCAGACGCTACGTCTGTACGAACGCGAAGGCCTGCTCGCCCCGTCGCGTTCGATCGGCAACACTCGCCTGTACGAAGACGGCGACCTCGAACGACTCGAAGTCATCCTGTCGCTCACACGCGAACTCGGTGTAAACCTAGCGGGTGTCGAGATCATCCTAAATATGCGTTCGAAAATGGATCAGATGCAGCGTGAATTTGAGCAGTTTTTTGAATATCTCAAGACGCACGCAAATGAATTTTCCCAGCAAAGCGGAGCATTTTCGTCCAGCGAAGCGCTGATCCCGATCTCGCGTTATCGTGTTACACGCGTACGCAGAGAGATGCCTTCAGAGGACTAGCAATCTCCTTATTTTAGAAGAATCCCGACTCGCCAAAAGGTCGAACCATTTAGTTAATTCATCTGCCGTTATCTTTGCTTTCCAAACATTTTTGGGATAGCATTTTACAATTCGATCAATGAAATTGGTTTAGGAGAATCCGATGTTTGGAAAATTTTTTACCCGCACTCTTGCGTTCACTTTTGCACTAATAATATTTTCGGTCGCTGCATTTGCGCAGGACCTCGATGATGTGACGATCTCAGGCAAGATCACCGACTCGGCTGGATTGCCCGTAGTCGGTGCAACCGTCACTGCGACCATGACCGAAACTGGTGAATCACGCTCGGTCGTGACAGACGGCGACGGCTTTTATCGTCTCATCAAACTAAAGCCCGGCACCTATAAGATAAAGGCCGCTAACGGCGGTTTTGGAACTCAGGAAACGCCCGAAATACCGACCATTTCTGCACAGAACCTCCAAAAGGATTTCAAACTAACGCCAGCCGACGTAAAAGCTGAGACGACCGTGACCGTGACCGAAGACGATGGCCCCGTGGTTGACACGACACGGACCATTGTCGGAGGAACGATCACCGAAAAAGAGATAGAAGAGCTTCCGAATGTGAATCGCACACCTCTTGATTTTGTCTTCACATTGGGTGGTGTTGCGGAAGAACCACTTTCAACCAAAGACGCGGCTGAAGATCGTGCTTTTGGCACAAGTACCAACGCTGATCCGAGAGGTAACCTTTTAGAAGCGGGTGTATTTTCATTGAGTGGTGGTGCAGCTTACTCAAATAATATTACTATCGACGGTCTCGATAATAACGACGACCGGTTAGCGCAGGAACGATTTCAGCCGTCGATCGACTCGATTGCCGAGGTCCAGGTCATAACAAATCAGTTTTCGGCAGAATACGGTCGTGCTTCTGGGGGCCGCGTTAATATTCGCACTAGAGCGGGTTCAAAGAAGTTTCGCGGACGGGCGTATTTCTCGTATCGAAACAGCGATTTCAATGCAAATACATATAACAACAATCGTCGTGGTCTGGCTAAACTGCCTTTCGAGGACTACAACCCGAGTTTTACCTTTAGCGGGCCAGTTCCGTTTGGTTACTTTAAAGAAAAGACATTTTTCTTTTCTGCCTACGAGTATGACAACTTGCAGGATACGACTTTGATCGACACCATTGTCCCTGTCGGATCGAACCCTAATCTTTCGTTACCCGCCCCTACGGGTGGCCCTCAAAGGCTCGAGGACACACGTAATTTCCCGGCTCCTCTCTCGTTTAGTCCGGCTTTGGTTGCTCCTTTTGTCAAGACGGTCGATACTCCGTCGATCAAAAATTTCTTTACGCAACGTGTC
>JBGTII010000027.1:0-17362 GCA_041745735.1 Pyrinomonadaceae bacterium
TAAGGGCGTAACTCCAATGTTGTATGTTACGCCCTTACCCCGTGCGGGCTTCTGCAAAGGGCATTAATATACTTGACACACCGCACTGGCTGTGCTAAGTTTATTATACTATGAAAGCGCAACTGCCAAAAACACTTATTGAAGCCACTATTTATTTCTCCGACGAGCAAAACTGCATCGACTTTGTTGCCGGACTTCGTTGGGCAAATGGCGTAGTTACCTGCCCTCATTGCCAAAGCGATACGGTCGGCTTTCTAGCCACTCGCAAGATTTGGAAATGCAAAAACAAAGAGTGCCGTAAACAGTTCTCGGTCAAGGTCGGCACGATCTTCGAGGACAGCGCCGTTAAACTCCACCAGTGGCTCGTAGCAATATGGCTGATAGCAAACGCAAAGAACGGCATCAGTAGCTATGAATTAGGACGCTCTATCGGCATCACTCAAAAAAGTGCTTGGTTTATGCTCCACCGTATCCGCTTGGCTATGGATCAGGGTTCGATCAATAAACTTTCCGGCACTGTCGAGGCTGACGAAACTTGGGTTGGCGGTAATGCTCAACGAATGCACTTTAAGGCTCGTCAGGCGCGGAATATTGGTGCTAGTAGTACCAAGCACAAAACAATGGTTCTAGGTATGCTATCGCGTAAAGGAAAGGTTATCGCCAAAGTAGTTCGTGATCGCAAATTGAACACGCTCCAAACCGTTCTGACCGAGAATGTCGAGAAAGGCAGTAACTTGATAACAGACGAATTTAAGGGTTATCAGAACTTAGAGAATACTTACAAGCACAAGGCTATCGATCACTCGGTCGAGTACGTTCGCGGAAACATTCACACGAACGGAATTGAAAACTTTTGGTCATTAATGAAACGCACGATCAAGGGAACATACGTTTCGATAGAGGCATCACATCTGCAAAGCTATGTTGAGGAACAATGTTTTCGATACAACAACCGCGAGACAAACGATCTTGGCAGGTTTATGGAGTTAGTAAAGTCGGTCGGCGGAAAACGAGTTACTTGGGATAGGCTGATCGGCTCTCAAATATACTGGCGAGCACGGAAAATCACGCAGGTCAGGGGTTACTAATCCTCATCAGAGGAAACGAGGGCCGAAAAGAAAGCGGTAAAACACTGTGCGCGAATGGCGCAACTGCGTTAAACCATTTATATACAATGGGTTGCGGTAAAATAAATCTTGACACCAAGATGTCGTAGCCATAAAATAAGAGGCAGGTCGTTAGCGCGACTTGCCTCATTTGTTTGCGGGACGCAAACGGGAAACGTATTTCTATGTTTAGGTTAAAAGTTGGCAATTAGATTGTCAAGAAAAATCCGCATCGTCTTACCTCTCTAAATCCCAAATTCAAATAAGGCTCACGGTGAAAAAAAGGCTTTCCCAAACTGTTGCAAGTTTAAGAAAGCCCGGTTCGTGGTAAAGACTCACGAACGTGTTAAACCTCACGAGATTATCACGAACCCGCCATTGTTTACAACCCAAATGTGCAAAGGCACGAGGCTTAGAAAGTAATGGCAAAAACTAGCAGTAGAAAAACTGTGTATCGTAGCTCAGAAACTGGGCAGTGGGTTCCGAAGAAAGAAGCTGAGAAGCATCCTAAGACCACTGAAAAGGAAAGAGCGCGAACGGGTAAATAACGTGATTGTTAAAATCGCATAGGACTGCCCCTAAGATCAGTATTTTTGAAATGATCTTAGGGGCTTTAAGCTGTCGCCTTTTTCTTTTCGTCCTTTGCCTTTTTCTCGGCCTCGATCCGCTTATCTATTTCCTTTTTCGGGACACTGACGAGTTTACGGGCGAAATCGACAAATCGTTCAATTTCGACTCCGTCGTTCTTGATGTCACTTTCTCTCTTTACCATAGTGCAATTATACCATTAGATCCATGCTTGCTTTCGACAATCCATTTTATAGCTCAAAATTCAGCATTGACTGGGCTCAGAATCACATAACCGAGTTGGAGGGGGAATTGGAGGCTTTGGCTCACCCCGATTGCTACACCACCGTCACCGAACCGGATGCTGACGGAGTTTATAATCTTTTCAAGTTCAAAATGATTAAACCCTTGACTCGCGGCATCACGGGTCACACTCTCGATGTTATTTACAATTTGAGGGCCGCGCTCGATCAGGCAATCTACTCGGTCACCACGCTGAATAATACGCCCTCTGAACGTAGCCTTTTTCCTATTACCAATAGCCCTGCCTGGTTTGAGAAGTCCCTGAAAAAATTGATTCAGGTCATCCCGCAAGAAATCGCTGACGTGGTGAGAGCGTTCAAGCCTTACAAAGGAGGGAATAATCTTATCTGGGCTCTGAACGAGATTTGTAATACCAATAAACACGGAATCATCCAGCCGCTTCCGATGGCCGTCGCTAGCATGGCATGGGATGGAACGAGTACCGGAAATGGCCCCCAAATTCTCATCAGTCCTGTCTGGGATCGCGCCAAAAACGAGATGATACTTGCCAGGTCGCTCATCGGCGCTGAGTTCACAGTAAATTACGATGTCACCGTTGAGATAGTGTTTAGTGATATTGAATTTATCAAAAGCAAGCCTGTTATTTATACGCTCTACGATTTTTTGGACATAGTTGAGGGCGTCGTCATGGCTATCGAAGCGGAGTCGTCCCGCATCGGACTTATCTGAAGCCAGCCTGTCTGTTAGATTATATCTCATTTTGGTGCGTGTACTATATTAATGCCCTGCAAAGCGATGTTTCATGTTGCATTTATGAAACGCTTGGATTACTATAATGCTCTAGTTTCAAAACCAAGGAGAATAAAGATAATGAGTTCAAGTACCGCACAAAGTTCCGGCCGTATGGCCACCGCATTTTTGGCTGAGTTGGATAACGAGGCAAAAGTCACACGCAGTTGTCTCGAACGCGTCCCTGCCGACAAGTTTGATTGGAAACCGCATGAAAAATCGATGACATTTGGACGGCTAGCCGTTCACTGTGCCGAGATGTTTGGATGGACAAAAGAGACGCTTAAGCAGGACGTGCTGGATTTTGCGACCGCAGATTTCAAGCCGTTTGAGCCAACATCGACCGAGGAATTGCTTGCATTTTTTGACGATCACATCGCCAAAGCAAAGATAATCCTGGGCGAAACGCCGGATGAAACCTTTTTTACCGACTGGACGATGCGTAACGGCGAGCAGGTTTATTTCACAATGCCCAAGGTCGCGGTAATGCGTTCATTTGTGATGAATCACATCATCCATCATCGCGGACAATTATCCGTCTATCTTCGCCTCAACGACATCCCGGTGCCGTCGATCTACGGCCCGTCGGCTGACGAAGGTCAGATGTAGAATAGTCAGAACTGGGAGCGATAGCGACTGGGTTCTTTTGCGTAACTAAGGCGAGTCATTCGACTCGCCTTTTTGTTTTTCTGCGGACGAGTGCGAAAATAAGGGTTCACATAATGTCGATCGAAGAATTATCACAAAAAGTGTTTGCCGGCGACCCACGCTCAATTGCTCGGGCCATAACCAAGGTCGAGAGCGGCAGCGAAGGTGCGGCTGAGCTGATGAAAGCCGTCTTTCCGCGGACTGGAAATGCAATCGTCATCGGTATCACGGGTGCACCGGGTGCGGGAAAATCTTCGCTCGTCGATAAACTCGCTCTTTATTACAAAGATCATGGCGATAAGGTCGGCATCGTTTGCATCGACCCGTCGAGTCCGTTTTCCGGGGGTGCGATCCTGGGCGATCGGATTCGGATGGCGACCTTGGGTCTCGATAAAAACGTCTTTATCCGATCGATGGCTACACGTGGCAATCTCGGCGGACTTTCTCGTGCAACAGTTGATGCTGTGTCGATACTTGATGCCGCCGGGTTTGACAAGGTCATTGTCGAAACGGTGGGCGTCGGCCAAGACGAGGTCGAGATCGTCAAAACAGCAGATGTCTCGGTGGTCGTGCTCGTGCCCGGAATGGGCGACGACATTCAGGCGATCAAGGCCGGGATAATGGAGATCGGCGATGTGTTCGTTATCAACAAAGCCGACCGCGAAGGGGTAATTCGCACCCAAAAAGAACTCGAAGCCTTGCTCGGTCTCGCTCATCGTCCGGACATGTGGATGCCCCCGATCGTCAGGACTGTCGCGACCGAAAGCAAAGGCATCGAAGACCTTTCCGCGGCGATAACGAGCTATTTTGACTTTCAAAAAGCCGAGACCGGAGGCATGGTGCGAAAAACAGCTATCGCCCGCTGGCGGCTGACAGAGCTGGTGCAGGAACGGTTGCTTTCGGATCTGATGAGTCAAAACGGGACGAGTGAAAAGCTAGATATGCTTGCTGCTCAAATTGCGGGAAAAGAGATCGATCCATATTCGGCTGTCGAAAAAATACTTGCAGAAGCCCGCACGAAGTAAGGGCACTGTTTACCTTTATTCAACTCGGGGCATGCCGTTACTCCGTGCGGGCTTCTGCATCGGAGACGACATTTGAGAATACTATGAAAATAAACCATCTTGGCATTGCCACAAAAGGGATTGATGAAGCACTCAAATTCTGGTCCGACGCATTGGGCCTCGAAAATGTTCATACCGAGATCGTCGAGGATCAAAAGGTACGCGTCGCCATGCTCCCGATCGGCGAAAGCCGCATCGAGCTGCTCGAACCGACAAGTGAAGACTCGCCGATCAGTAAGTTTCTGGAGAAACGCGGCGGCGGCATTCACCATATCGCTGTTGAGGTGGATGACATTACGGCATCGTTAGCGAAACTAAAATCACAGGGCATGCGTTTAATTGACGAAGAGCCTCGCATCGGTGCCGAGGGCTGTCTAGTCGCCTTTGTCCACCCCGCGGCAACCAACGGCGTTTTGCTCGAACTTGTGCAAACCAACGAATAACGCTTCTCATTAGCTGATATTTACAGTTTTTGATACTATAACCGTTTGGCAAATATCTAGAATTTCATTAGTGAGGACTCATACATTGAGCAATTTAACAAAAGCATTGATCCTGATCGTCGCGATACTCGCGATAGGCGTTGGTTTGGTTGTTTGGAAGAAAAAGGTCGGCGGACACGGCACTGCATCGTTTAACTCGATCAGCCGCGAAGAGATCGAGATGCTGCTGGCAGACGTCTCTAAGACCAATCCGATGATCCTGAAAAAGCTCGCCGAGGACCCGGAAATGAAAAAGCAGCAGATCGAAAATCTGAAACAGCTGCTTGCATTTGCCAGCCAGGCACAGCGTGACGGGCTCGCAAATACGCCGACTAATATTCAGGAGATGGACAACGTCCGCTCTGAGATCATCGCAGTCAACTATGACCGCGAGATCAACAAAGACAAGGGCCCGATGCCCGCATTCGGTTTTATTACCGAAGACCAGGTCAAAGCCTATTGGGCCGAAGACGAGCAGCCGAAGTCGGGGCCTAGCTTGATGGAACGTATCGGCTTAGGTGCCGCGACTGAGTCACGCACACACCAGGTAGAGTTTGACGATTTTCTAAATGCCAAGATCGAGATCCTCAAAGCCGGCAATCCCGAAATGAAAGACCGCGAGATCAGCGAGGAAGAAAAAACACAGGCCCGAGATATCTTTGCCAAGATCCGCATCTACAAGGCTGAATACAATACAAAACTTGCAGCCGGCGAACTGTCAAAAGATTTTATCGCCCGTACCGAACTACAGGTCAAGCTGCAGCAGGCACAGTTTCTCGCTCGCCTTTTCTCGGAGAAAGCCACCGAAAAGACCAAGGTGACCGACGAGGAGATCGACCAGTACATCAAATCGCACCCTGAACTCGACCCGGCGACGAAAAAAGCGACCGCACAGGGCATACTCGACCGGGCAAAAGCCGGTGAGGATTTTGCCAAACTCGCTGACGAATTCTCACAGGATCCTGGCAATAAGGGCCCCGACGGCAAAGGGCAGGGCGGTATGTATAAAGATACCCCCAAGGGCCGCATGGTCGCTCCGTTCGAGACCGCCGCACTTGCTTTGGAACCGGGACAGGTCGCTCCTGAACTGGTCGAAACCGATTTCGGATATCACATCATCAAGCTCGAACGAAAACTGGGCCTGAGCGGGGCGAAACCGGCACCAGCCGCTCCTGGACAGCCGCCTGCTGCAAGCGGCGATACCTATGATGTTCGTCACATTTTGATATCGACCGGCTTTAAGGATCCGGAAAATCCGACCGCCCGCGAGGCTCCGGTCAAGGATTATGTCCGCACCAAGCTGGAAACCGAAAAAGAGAAAAAGCTGATCGACGAGATCGTCGCGGCCAATAATATTTCGGTGCCGACCGATTTCACCGTTCCTGAGGTTACCGAGGAACAGCTGCAGCAGATGCGTAAAAAGCAGCAGCCGCAGGGAATGCCTCCAGGTGCGGAAATGCAGCCCGGCGAAGCTCCGGAACCAAAGCCCGCAAAGCCGGAGGCTAAGAAACCGGAAGCGAAGAAGAAATAAGAGCACAATAGTCAGAACCGGGAGCGGTAGCGACTGGGTTCTTTGCTTCACGGCATCAGGAACCAAGTCGCTACCGCTCCCCGTTCTGACCTCATTTTTATGGAAAAAGTAACTATCGGGATCATAGGCGGCAGCGGTTTGTACCAGATGCCGGAACTTGAAAATGTGCGGGAAATTCCCGTCGAGACACCGTTTGGATCGCCGTCGGATGCGTTTATCGTTGGCGAATTAGACGGCGTGACGGTCGCGTTTTTGCCGCGTCATGCACGCGGGCATAAATTTACGCCAAGCGAGCTTCCCTTTCGGGCAAACATTTACGCGATGAAAATGCTTGGCGTCGAGTATATCTTGTCGGTCTCGGCTGTCGGCAGTTTGCAGGAACAATATGCTCCGACGGATTTTGTGATCCCGGATCAATTCTTTGACCGCACGCGTGCGCGTGCACACGAATCGACGTTCTTTGGCGAAGGCATCGTCGGCCACGTGACGTTCGCTCACCCTGTGTGCAACGAGCTTGGCGACATCCTCGAAGCCTCGTGCAACACCGTTGGCGTCAAAACGCATCGCGGCGGTTCGTATGTGTGTATGGAGGGGCCCGCGTTCTCGACCAAGGCTGAGAGCAACGTCTATCGCCAATGGGGCATGGACATCATCGGCATGACAAATTTGCAAGAGGCAAAGCTTGCCCGCGAAGCCGGGATCGCCTACGCAACGCTCGCCCTCGTCACCGATTACGATTGCTGGTACGAAGGTCACGACGACGTCACCGCCGAAATGGTCATCGAAACTCTCGGCAAAAACGTCCGCAATGCTCAGCTTGTTATGAAAGACGCCGTCCGCCGCGTCGCCGACAAGCAAACGCCGAATCAGTTCGCCGACGCTATCAAAAATGCCATCTTCACCCCGCCGTCAAGCTGGCCTGCAGAAACGGCGAAGAAGCTCGACGCTATTATTGGGAAGTATAAGTAAGGGCGTAACGCTCGACTTTTATGTAACGCCCTTACGTCGTGCGGGCTTCTGCATTAGATCCAATCGGAAAACCATTGTTCTGATTTGCTCATCTATTAGTAGTTATGAAGAAAAAGATTTTCGCCTTAACTTTCCTCGTTCTTGCAGTTTCCGTCATCGGAACGTTTGCCCAGCGCAATGTCACACCAGTAATCGACCGTGACCCCATCATGGAAGCGGACGCGAAGCACAATCTAGATGTCGCATGGAATTACTATTCGCTCAAAAAGGCTTACAAAGCAACCCTAATGCGGTTCGAAGAAACATTTGCGGCGTATCCGGATTTCTCCAAGATCGATGAATTCTTATTTATCGGCGGCATGAGCAGCTATTATCTGTCCGAGGGCAAAGGAAAGCAGCCGGTTGATCTAAAAACTGAGAAAGATAAAGAAAAATTTACCCCCGAAAAGTTGCGTGAGAACGCCACGATGTACCTTACAATGCTCGTCGATAAATATCCCGACAGCAAATACGTCGCGGATGCGAAGAAGACATTGGCATTGCTCGATAAATGAGTTGTCACTAGCTTTAGCTAGTGGTCGATTTGGTAAAATAGATAGGGCGTTGGCCCAAAAAAGATTCGGCTAAAGCCGGGTCTTTTTGATTTCTGCTTGCACTAGCTAAAGCTAGTGGCAATTCACAATGCCATGAATTTGAACCAAGTAACGATCTTCAGCCAACTCCCAGTCGAAACGGTCGAGTTTTTCGAAAAGCTCGGCCTCAAACGGATCGTCGACTCCCTTCCGAGATACGCCCGTCTCGAGTGTCCCGACGGCGAAGCAACGCTTTCGGTCAACATCGCCGACGACGTCACCGTTACAAACAACATCGTCCTATATTTCGAATGCGACAACCTCGACGAAGAGGTCGCCCGCCTCAAATCTCTCGGCCTCGAATTCACCCAAGACCCAACTGACCAAACCTGGCTCTGGCGCCAAGCCTATCTGCTCGACCCCAACGGCAATAAAATTTGCCTCTTTCGTGCCGGTGAAAATCGCAAAAACCCGCCGTGGCGTGTAAAATAGAAGTTTTCGTAATTCTATTTTCGGAGATCCTTTTAATACATGTCATTAACAGTAGTTGGTTCGGTGGCGTTTGATGCGCTTGAGACGCCTTTTGGGAAACGGGACAAGATCTTGGGCGGGGCGGCGACGCATTTTGGGTTGTCGGCGTCGTTTTTTACCCAGGTGAACGCGGTCGGCGTGGTCGGCGGTGATTTTGGCGACGAAGAGTGGGCCGTTTTTAAGCGTCACAACATCAACACTGACGATATCCAGATCGTGCCCGACGGCAAGACGTTCTTTTGGCAGGGCCGTTACGATTACGATATGAACACGGCACACACGCTCGACACGCAGTTGAATGTGTTCGAAACCTTTGACCCAAAACTGAGCGAGAATTCTAAGAATGCAGAGTTTCTGTTCCTCGCAAATATACTGCCGATGCTGCAGAAACAGGTTCGTGAGCAGATGCCGGACGCGAAGTTCGTGGCGATGGACACGATGAATTTTTGGATAACTTCGATGAAGGACGCCCTCATCGAAACCATCAAGGTCGTCGATTGCATTATCATTAACGACGCTGAGGCGAGACAGTTGACCGACGAGACGAGCATCCACGTTGCCGCCCGCAAGATCATGGAGATAGGCCCCAAAGCCGTCGTAATCAAACGCGGCGAATACGGAGCGACGCTGTTTACCAAGGACGGCTACTTTGCCGTGCCGGCGTACCCGCTGGAGAGCGTTTTTGACCCGACCGGTGCGGGCGACACGTTCGCCGGTGGATTTATGGGCTATCTTGCCGCACACGAAGAGGTGACCGACGCGACGCTTCGGCGGGCGATGGTCTATGGATCGGTGATGGCGTCGTTCAACGTCGAGAAGTTTGGCACCGAACGCGTCGATGCTCTGGAATACAGCGAGATCAACGAACGCTTTGCGGCGTTCAAGACGATGACCCATTTTGACGACATTCCATTTGAAAGAGCTACGACCGCCTAGACCACGCGCCACATGAACGTAAAACCGGCAAATCCGCTCGCTCGCTTTGACAGGCGAAAGACAAACTATCCGCTGCTGATCTCGGGCGTTGTGCTTGTGGCGATCTTGATCGGTGGGGCTGTGATGTCGGTGCGGGCTGAGGCGATGCTCATCGCCGGACTGTTTGTCGCAGCGGCGGCGATGTTTTTGTTGGTCGCTTTGCTTGATATCGCGAATACGCGGCGTTTGGCAGCGACCGATGACCGGCGGTTTATCCGCTGGGACGCGGCCATGCCGGACATCCAGCGGCAAAATGTAAATGTTGAGGTCCGCGAACTGGCACGTGTCCTCGGCGTGGGCAACGACCAGCTTGCCGATCTGCTTTCGGCATTTATCGTCGCCGAGGATCTCGCCCTGCGGCAGATCCAGCAAGAGGAGAATCTGCCATTGATGCGGCACGTCCAGATCGGCGGTACACCTTTTGACGGGATAATGGTCGATCAGGATCTGATAACTTGTATCGAGGTTTCGTTTCTAGTCGTACCGGACGTGCGTCAGGACCGGATCGAATCTATATTAAAGAAGATAGCTCTCGCGAGAAAGAACCTCGCCGAGATGAAAAGCCGCTTGCGCCTGCGGCTAATGCTGGTGCTTGTAACGCAGTTGTCGCCCGCCGAGGAGGAGCAGCTTCGCGGCGTCCTGATCACAAGGCGTTTTACCGACACCCCGGTCGATATCGACATCAGGATGCTCGATTTTGAGATGCTGCAGAAAGTATATGTGTCGGAGTAAACAGTGACGGGTGACAAGTGACAGGAAAGAATTCCAAACCTGTTACCGTTTACCTGTCACCGCAAAAGATTATGTTAAAAGACAAAATAGGAATAATATTCGGCGTCGCCAATAAGCGTTCGATCGCGTGGGCTTGTGCACGGGCTTGTGGGGCTCAGGGAGCCAAGATGGCGTTTACTTATCAAGCGGAGCGGCTTAAGGAAAACGTCGGGGAACTCGCCGCGACCATTGACGGTTCGATCGTTGTGCCGTGCGACGTTACCGATCAAGCCCAAGTCGATGCGGCGTTTGATGCGGTTCGTGAGAGATACGGCCGGCTCGATTTTATAGTGCATTCGATCGCGTATGCACCCAAAGAGGCACTCGAAGGCGATTTTGTCGAGACGACACGTGAAGCTTTTCGCACGGCGCTTGAGATCAGTGCGTTTTCGCTGACGCAGGTCGCTCTGGCGGCCGCTCCGTTGATGTCGGAAGGCGGCAGCATCGTGACGATGACATATTACGGTGCCGAAAAGGTCGTAATGAATTACAACGTCATGGGCGTCGCCAAGGCTGCGTTAGAGGCTTCGACCCGCTATCTCGCCGCCGATCTTGGTAAAAACAATATCCGCGTCAACGCTATTTCGGCTGGCCCGCTCAACACGCTTTCGGCCCGCGGCGTTAAAAATATGGGCTCGCTGCTAAATTATGTCGGCGAACGTTCACCCCTCAAACGCAACGTCACCGTCGATGAGGTCGGCAACACCGCCCTGTTCCTCGTGAGCGAGATGTCCAGCGGCATCACCGGCGAAACGATCTACGTCGATTGCGGTTATAACATCATGGGTATTTAGAGTTCTCAGAGTTACAGGGTTACAGAGTTACGAAGTGGCAAAGTTGCAGGGTCGTTTCTCAGGTACTCTGCAACTCTGTAACTCCGCAACTTAGAGAACTTTTTATGGCTACAAAATCAAACAAACCCCGCGTTACAAAGAAAAAGGTCGATGTGCCAAAGACCGTTGCCGAGGCTAAGCAGCGCGAAGAAACCGCCGGTTACTGGCATCTGACTGACGACGAGATATTGCTCCGCTCGCCGGAGCCAGAGGACGCATACCGCACATCGGACTCGTGGCGGACGTTTCGCATCATGGGCGAATTCGTCAACGGCTTTGACGAGCTGGCGACGATCACACAGGGCGTGTCGATATTCGGCTCGGCCCGGACGCCTGAGGATGATCCGATGTACGCGGCGGCACGCGAGACCGGTGCTTTGCTTGGTGCAGCCGGTTTTGAGATCATAACCGGTGGCGGCCCCGGCATTATGGAAGCCGCAAATCGCGGTGCTCACGATGTTGGCGGAAAGTCGGTCGGCTGCAATATCCAACTGCCGTTTGAGCAGATGCCTAACCCGTATCTGACCAAATCGCTGACGTTCAAATATTTCATGGTCCGCAAGACCATGTTCATCAAATACAGCAACGCTTATGTCATTTTCCCCGGCGGTTTCGGTACAATGGACGAGCTGTTTGAGGCTCTGACGCTGATCCAGACCCGCAAGATCCGCAATTTCCCGGTCGTCCTTTTCGGCTCGCAATACTGGCAAGGCCTGCTCCAGTGGATCACCACCACGATGCTCCGTGAAAAATACATCAACACCGAAGACCTCGGCCTCATCCATCTGACCGATTCGCCAAAAGACGCCGTCGATTTTATTATTAAGACGTGTAATTCGGGAATAGATAATGGAAAACAGTGACAATTTACAGGTGACAGGTGAAAAAAGTGCACCTATCACCCGTCACGTGTTACTTGTCACCGTCTTTAGCCAGTCAAGATAAGGCCCCGATATCTTTTCCGCATCGATCGCGATGATCTCGGGCACATCGTAGGAATGATTTGCGGTAATAAACGCTACGAGATCATCCCATTTTTCGGGAAGCGTCTTTATGAGCAGTAAATGCTCGAACTCCTTTTGCACCTTCCCTTCCCACACGTAAACCGACGTCATCGGCGGCAGGATCTGCACACACGCGGCGAGTTTTGCCGTGACAATCGCCTCGGCAAGCGTCTCGCCGTCGCTCGCCGTTGAGACTGTGGTCATCACAATGATCATGTCAAAAGTATAGCTTAAACCGTGATAACCACCTCGCTTCGTAAAAGTGCGCTGTGACAAAATGGCAAAACAGGTGTCTTTTCGTATCAACGAGATACACCGCGAAATCATTGAACACTTTCAACTATCAGTGAGCTGCGGCATTATGCATCAATTTAGCGGATACACTGAATTATACTAACTAGGTACCAATGTTGCATAGTTGCAACATTGTCCATTTAATGATATTGTATTCGAAATATGGCGATCAGAAAGTGGGCAGAGTTCGGTGCGTCTCCGCCGCCGCGAAACGGCCGACGAATGTATGTCTCGGTTAATCAAAACGGAATCATTGCTATGAACCGGCTTGCATTTGAAAAGCTCGGAAGCTCAGAGGCGGTGACGATGCATTATGATATCGACAACCTCTCGATCGGGCTAAAGCCGAGCAGCCCCAAATGCATTTCCCATCGCTAAACGCGGCACCAGAACCCGCGTGATCTGGGCAAAGAGCTTTATGAAAGCCAATCAGATATTCATGTCCAGAACCTATCGCTTTCTGACTCCGGTCATCGAAAACGGCTATCTTGTTCTCGATTTCAATTACATAGCGATAACAACGCAAAGCCCACGGACGGGATGGCGTAAAAAGGTATAAGCGGTTGACACTAGACGTCCAGACGTCTAATATTGGCACAATGAATCCCGAACAAATCCGCAATTCTCCCGGCAGCATCCGTGACGCTATTATCCATGTCATGTCGACTTCCGCGACATCGATGTCTGTCAGTGACATTGAATTGCGAGTTAGCCAAATTGTTGGCGCAACACCTGCGTCATCAGTCAGGTCATATCTTCGTCTAAACACGCCTCGTATTTTTCGGAGGGAAGATCGAGGGGTTTATAGCTTAAAAGAACGATCACAAATCCGAATTGAGCCACAAAAATCAAAATCCGACAGATCGCTCAAGATCGGCTCGGCAACTTTAATAAATGCGGATTGTTTTGACTGGATAGCCCGTCAGGAGGTAAATACGATCCATGCCGTTGTGACCGACCCGCCATATGGCCTTCACGAATACAGCCCTGAACAACAAACAAAGCTTCGCGAGGGAAAAGGTGGTGTATGGCGTATCCCCCCCTCGTTTGACGGGCATACCCGATCCCCGCTTCCCCGCTTCACAACGCTGACTGCCGGACAGCTTGATGAATTAAGAATTTTTTTTACCTTTCTTGGCAAATTGCTCCTACCCAAACTCGTACCCGGCGCCCATGTTTTGATGGCGGCAAATCCTCTTCTTTCCTATATTGTATCGGGGGCTCTCGCCGATGCCGGGCTTGAGCGACGCGGAGAGATCGTCCGATTAACAATGACGATGCGTGGCGGCGACAGACCGAAAGCTGCTCATGAAGAATTTTCCGACGTGAGTGTGATGCCGCGCTCGGCGTGGGAGCCGTGGCTTGTATTTCGAAAACCGCTCGACGGTCGAGCACAGGACAATTTACGCAAATGGAAAACCGGTGGATTTCGCCGCCCCTCGAAGGACAGGCCCTTCGTCGATGTGATCTCATCAGCTCCGACGGGAAAAAATGAACGCTTGCTTGCGCAGCATCCCAGCTTAAAACCGCAGGCTTTTATGCGGCAGATCGTACGTGCAGTATTGCCACTTGGTGAGGGTATCGTACTCGACCCGTTTGCGGGATCAGGATCGACGCTTGCCGCTGCCGAGGCTGTAGGTTACGAGAGTATCGGAATAGAAAAAGATAGCAAATACTTTGATCTGGCGGTCGAAGCGATACCAAAGCTGTCTAAACTCAAGATCAAGTCTGATTAATTTTATAGACCCAGCTTTCTCGCAATTTCTTTATTCCATCTTTGTGTAAGGTTGCCGTCCTTGTCCCGAGTTCCCCACGAGAGTTCTTTCTAAAATCATTGGTATCGACTAGACCAAGATAGACCTCTGTAAATCTCATTGGCCGTCTGTCGTTCGCAGGCTCGGTTTCGTTGTCGACATCATAAACCCAAACACACATCCATTGGTTCCTTCCACCATGCGTATCGACCGCACCGCCGGATTTTCTCGTCGTTTTGATCTCGATCCCTTCAGATCCGGCTTGTGCAGAATTTCCCGGATAAATTCCCTGAACGATGAGGTCGGGATGGCCGTTGTGATATTGGTTTTCGGTCAATACCCGCGAATGCTTGGCAAGACTCGCAGTAACCATGTCAGAAAGTAATCCTGACATGATCGCCGCCCTCAACATATCATCTAATCGTTGCAATCCTTTACCGATGAGGTGCGAGTTTACATCAAAGAAAAAATCATAGACATCCTGCATTGCAAGCTCTATGTCTTGAACGCGCAATTGAAAAGGCAATTCTATTCCACGATTAAACTTGGTATTGTCTACGCTATTTCTGAGTATTGGCATATTGAGAAATCATAATGATTTTTCGTTCTATTTTGCCATAAGTTCACCATATTATGGCGAATTCGCCATAATTAAACTTTGGGGAGGGACGAGTCAGCCCAATAAAAAGGACTTCTTATTTCTCATCCATCAATTCCTGATATTGTCCGCTCTCGACCCATTCGAGGATCTCGGCGACTCGCCAGATGGGGAATGGGTGCGACAGGCCGGAGTTCATCACGTCGGCCCAGAAACGGTCGAGGCGGCTCTCGTCGTAATTCTTTTTGAAATCGCGGCCCTGTTCGAGGAAAAGTTCGTAGTCTATTTTTGAGGCAAAGGTGCCCCCGGCGAGTTTCATCATCGTGCGGCCGATGACATGCGGATCCTGCATTACGAGCAGAGCAGCACGGTCGCAACTCAGTTCGGCACGGCGTGACCAAGCGAGCAAAGCGCTGGCGATACCCATCGAGATGATCAGCTTAATGATCTCGGAACCGGGTATGAGACGTGCGGCGGAGACATTGATAAGAGCCTCGATAAGGCGTGCGGCTGTGAGATAGAGGACGTGTTCGGAGTGGATGTGACCGACTTCGTGGGCGATGACGGCGAGCGTTTCCTCGTCATTGAGCCGCTCGACGAGCGCCGAATGGAGCACGATTATCGGTTTTTCTACGCCGCCGGTAAAAGCGTTGACGATCGGGTTTTGCTGGACGTATAGGTCCGGCATCTCGACGCCGAGCGTACCGCAGGCAACCTCGAGCTTGGCGTAAAGGTCCGGGCACTGCTTTGGCGTGACCTTGACCGCCGACGCCATAAAAGCGACGCGGATCGCCGATTCGCCCGTCCAGGCAAGCAATTTCTTAAGAGCAGAATCGACGCCGGGGATCGCCTTGAGCGCGGCCATTGCCTTGGCGTCGGCCGGGTGGATGTAATCGTTCTTGTGCAGCCCTTCGAAAACCTTTCGCGGCTCGTCAGACAGCGGCAGCTTACAGCGTCCGCAATTGGCATCGGCGTTTTTATAGTCGGCCTTGACGGCGTTTTTCTGCCCGCAAAAACGGCACTTGACTGAGTTTGGTTTTGACGGTTCGATCGATTCGCTCTTTTTTCTTGGCATAGATTAATTTTATGAATTGGCACTAGCTTTAGCTAGTGGAAAATGGGCAAATATAAGCTCGGGGCTTTAGCCCAACTTAAGAAAACCTCGGCTAAAGCTAGTACGAACACACCTCTCATTTGTTCGGCTAAAGCCGAAAGGGTGGTTGCTGACATTAGCCACTAGCTAAAGCTAGTGACAATTCAAAAAAAAGAATCTGTAGACCAGATTGACAAATGGACGACCGTCTCGACGTGGTGTGTCTGCGGAAACAGGTCAAGGGCAGTTATGGAATTGATCTTGTAACCCGCATCAATAAGTATCCGCAGATCGCGGGCGAGGATCGACGGTTCGCACGAGACGTATGAAAGATGCTGAGGCCGCAGTACGGCGAGACGCGGGATGACGGATCTTGCGGTGCCGGAACGCGGTGGGTCGATCAGGCAGAAATCGATCTTTTTGGTTTTATTGTTTTCAAGAAAATACTCCACGCTTTTATTGAGCAGATCTAAGTTTTGCAGACCGGCGTTTTTAGCATTCTTTTGTGCGAGCCCGATGGCAATGGAATTCTCTTCGACGCCGATAACCTTCTTAAAATGCCTCGCGAGCGGCAGGGCAAATAGTCCGACGCCGCAATAGAGGTCAAACGCGGTCCCGCCCGACGCACCACCGATCGCTGTCGCGATAAGCTGCTCGACGAGAAAACGGTTGGCTTGAAAGAACGTTTCGGCGGTGTAGGTGTAAGTTTCACCTGCCAATTCGACGCTGATCTCGGCGGCCGGTTCGGGCAGCTCGCGTGAGTAGGTCGAGCTGCGTCCGTCGTCGTCGGTGACGGCTTCGATCTCCGAAGTCTCGCTCCAAAACAAATCCCAGTCCATCTTGGTTCGCAGATGATCGAGGGTGGATTGCATACCCGGTGTCAGGATGGGGCAAACCGAAATGTCGATGACATCGTGCGAATCACGGGCAAAATAGCCGATCTTTTGCTTTTCGCGGTCAACGTGCCAGCGGGCACGCGAGCGGTATTCGAACTGCTGCGGGCTGCCGATCACGGGGATGTCGCCGTCGTATTCGATCTTACCGATGCGGTGGAGACAGTCGCGGATGATACCGGATTTTGCCTCAAGCTGGGCTTCGTATGAGAGATGTTGAAAGTCGCATCCGCCACAGACGCCGTAATGCGGACACGGCGGAGCGATGCGTTTTGGGCCGGCCTGCTTTAGCTCAACGATGTCGGCAAAGGCCATTCGTTTTTTGAGATCGCGGATCTTGACCCGCGCTACATCGCCCGGAGCCGCCAACGGCACGAGAACGGTGAGATCCTCGGCAAATGCCAGCCCCAAGCCGCGAGGTACGATCTTTTCGATCTTTGCCTCAATGGCGTCGCCTTTTGTGTAATGTTTGCTCACTTTTTGAAGATCACGACCGTAGTTGAAACCGGCAGGTCAACGTTGTTTTGTATCACAGATCGCAGGCAAAACAAACCCGACGATTATTTGAGGCGGAAATTGCCTTGTTCGAGGACATTCCGCAAAGTTTGTAGATCGGCGTCTTTG